>JAJYAS010000787.1 GCA_021779415.1 Bacillota bacterium | reverse complement strand
ATCTCCAGACATAAAGGGCAACTTAATACCTACTTGTCCAGCATCAGAAATAAACTGGCCTCCTTCTGGCATTATTCTAGCTATAAAAATCCCATCCACGCCGTAGGCTTGCCATCGACTATTTAAGCGCTTTAGATCTTCAGAATTAGCATAGTAATCAAATCTGTCAACAACCGTAATGCCTTGCAACCTTGCCTGGTCTTCGAAAGAATTTGCCAACCCTGTACCATAAGAGTCCTTAGAATAATAGATCACCATGCGTCGAAATCCTTGGTCGGCAAGATAAATCGCCAGCTGTCGTGCTATTTCATCGTCATTAGGTAAATCGCGAAAAATATACTTATAATCGTTCTTGGTGAGGTCCGGTGCTGTGGATGCAGGTGTCAACATCACAAGCCCTGCATTATTATAAATTGTCGAGGCAGGTATCGATATAAACGAATTATCGTGACCGATCACCGCTTGGATTGCTTTATTATCCGCAAAAGACTCGGCTATCACCATGCCCTTTTCAAGCACGGATCCATCATCCTCTTTAAGTAGTTTAAGTTCTCTACCTTTAATACCGCCGCTACTATTTATCTCATTGACAGCAAGATCAATGCCCTCATTAAATAAGTTTTGGTTAGTTTCAAACGGCCATGCAACTCCTATAACTATCTCCTTGGGTTCTGCAGATTGCGAACAGCCTGTTAACAAAAGTAAAATAACTATGCAACTAATAATGATTTGGCACATTGTGGTTTTTATCTTCATTTGCCTTCTCTCCCTCCTTAAGCAGTACCCAAAAATTGAATAGAGTCCGGCCTCACGACCATGTAAGCTACTAAAAGGCAAGTCATGAAAATACGGACCACTTCTTGTTTATTGCTCCTGCTCACAATCAACAGGCAGGTAGCGCCTGTCAAGCAATCCTTTGCCAGCCATTTCCTTTATATAAGATTTCATAAATTCAATTGGCTGTCCAAGCATTGATTCGGGCTGACCACTGATATAACCCCAGGGAAAGTGCTCTCTGGAAATGTATTCGAGATACGGCTCTTCAACCGCCAAGGCCAATAAGCGCTGATCAATGCGAACCAACAGTTTATTATCCAAAAGATTCTGGATCGCAGCATCAACCTCCGAACTGCTGAACCCTTTGTCCCGTAGCATCTCGCGCACCTGTGTCTCTTTCCTTGCCTGATCGCAGGCCAGATACAACTCCCGCTGTACACCCTCCAGGCAGAAATGAGGGGCAACTGCAATAGGACGAGTATCGCGCACCATAACTTTCTTATCGCTTACCTTCATGCTTAGTACCGGTGGATTTTGACTGACGAAGGCCACACACCACTGAAGAACAGCCCTGCCAAGATTCCGTACTCCGGGACGGTCAAACAAAACAGCCATTCTCGGGTCGTTTTTAGTCGAGGAGTAAAACTCATCTTCAAAGGAATAGGAAAGGTCGTTAATTGCAGCAGGACTTAATGGATAAATAAGGGCGAGTGAAGGTATAGAAGTCAATTTCAGGGAATAGTCGGCAGCGTGACAGACGTAGTGACTATTTCGCTGGTATTCAACACTGAACACCCCCGCTGGCGGGTATAAATGTGTCAGGAGCGGCACTAATTCAGCCATTTCCTGGTACCAGTCATCTTGATCGCCGGGGAAGTCTTTAAGAATCGCCCAGATAGTACGCATACCAAACTGGCCGCACCATTTCAGCGTCTGGATGTTTTGCCAAGCGGTGACTCCTTTCCTCATGGCTTTCAGGGCCTCACTGTGAAGGCTTTCTATTCCTGGCTGGCACCAAATAATGCCGGCTTCACGCAGCATTTTGCATTGTTTTTTTGACATCTGCGAACGAATTTCGAAAAAGAGCTTGTAGGGAGCTCCGCGTCTGATAAGCTCCGGAAGCAAATCGTTAAAACATCTCATGTCTAGGATGTTATCAAGAAACTCGAAATGCTCAACCCCGTAACGGCGGCTGAGCTCGTCCAACTCGGCCAGTACACCCTCGGCTGGACGCGACCGGTAGGGCACTTGTGGGGCGTTTAATCCACAAAATTTACACTTCCCGTGCCAGCAGCCCCGGGAAGCCTGGATTGTTAGGCTGGGTCGGACAATTTTGCTCAGCGTAGGCAGGGAGCTGAGAGTGTCGAAGTAGTCCTGATAGAAGGGGGTTATCTGTCGTTCAAAGGAGCAAGCCACGGCCAGCGGGATACACTCGTTCCCGTTTTGCTTAGCGCCCGGGTATCCAAACTGCCGGTGCAAGGGAGCCAATACACCCCCAGGTAAAGTTTCGAGAGGAACCTGGCGGCCGAATTCAAATATACGTTCAACGAGCGTCAATATTAGATCTTCGCCCTCTCCGGAGACCACAAAATCGACCCACGGGAAATGTTGGTGAGTCGCGCGTCCCATGACTGTTTCGCAGTCTGCCCCCCCCATCAGGGTGATAACCTCGGGGTTAAGTTCTCGTATCTTCCTAAGTAAAGCTAAGGATGGCACCCGCTGAGACAAACTCGAGGTGCAGCCAACGATACGCGGAGAAAGTTTGAGTATTTGTTCTGCCAAGCGGGTAGTAAATTTTTCTGCCTTTAGACGAACGAAACGCAGCTCTTCGCGGCATTTTTCTAGGCTCTGCTGTCGTGCCTCACCAAGTCTGGCGTGGATTTCACTGACAAAATGATTTTCATCAGGCTGGAACTCCGGAAAAGCAGTGGCGGCAAATGACCATTCTGCTAGCAGCAGGCGAGGGTCCCGATGATGATTTCGTTCATATAATTCAACCCCGAGTTCCTCGCAGAAGAGAAGGTTGGCGTAAATAAGA
>JAJYAS010000786.1 GCA_021779415.1 Bacillota bacterium | reverse complement strand
CCATTGAAGCTTTTTAGCAATCAGATCTTTAAAGGTGTTTGTTCCCCAAATACCCACAATGAAGGTGAGTACGATAAAAGGAGACCAGGCTTTAAGAATTTGACCACCAGTATACTTTTTATACTGTTCTACCTTTTCACTTTTCTCATGTGGGAAACGCCAGATTGTTTTAGGTTTCCAAACTTTCAATAAGGCTGCTAAGCAAATGAGTGAAAATAAAGAAGCAATAATATCAGGTAGCATAGGACCGAGGTAATTTGACGACCACCACTGTGCTAAGGCGAAGGTCACACCTGCAGTAAGGATAGCCGGTAAAACTTCTTTAGCTGCTTTCCAACCAGCCATGACAATAATTAAGTATAAAGGCACGAAAATGGAGAGGAATGGAAGTTGACGCCCGACTCCAGCTGAGATAATGTTTGCGCTAATCCCAGTCGCAGCACCAGCAGCAATAATCGGAGAACCAATTCCACCAAAGGCAACCGGTGCCGTGTTGGCGAGCAAGCAAAGACCCGCCGCATAGAGAGGTTCAAATCCCAAACCGATTAGAATCGCACCAGTAATTGCAACTGGAGTACCGAATCCGGCGGCACCCTCTAAAAACGCACCAAACGAAAAGGAGATGAGCAACGCTTGAAGACGTCGGTCATTGGATAAAGAGGCAATTGAACTTTTAATAATATCAAATTGTCCCGCTTCAACAGTAAGGTTATATAAGAAAACGGCAGTCACAATAATCCAAGCAATAGGGAATAATCCATTTAGGATTCCGAGTACACTTGCCGAAAGCGCCAGCCCAACTGGCATCTTGTAAACAAGCACAACATCAATAATTGTCAATAAGAGCGTTGTGCTCCCAGCGACATGACCCTTCATGCGTTTAATAGCTAGCGCCCAAAATAGATAAAAAATTGGCAGGGATACGACTAAGGCTGTAAGTCCTAGGTTATTTCCTAGTGCGGCATAATTTTGTGTCCATGGCATAGTTAATTCCACCTTCATTTACGTAATTATTTGAACAACAACTCTCTATCATTTTGGCCTTTACTCGATTAATTATACTCTTCTATAATTTTCCTCCTTATATCATATTAATATTAAGAAACGGCCTAACTACATGGCCGTCAGACCACTTACTAAGTTTAAAACTTTATAACAAAAAATGCAATAGTCCATTAAAATATAATATTTCTATTATTTTACTTATATAGGATTTATCCGTTAAATCAAAATAGAAAGACTCCTTGTGTTTGCGTTTAAATTGAATAATTTATAAAATCCAAATTGTCAGTAAAACTCAATAATTCTGCAATAATCTATGCGATAAAGGTATAAAAAGCAATGAAACAGAACATGGACACCCACTAATAGAAGTGAGTGCCCTAAACATAGATGAATACGAAAAAAGGCTGACCTAATTTTACTTAGGTCAGCCCATAAAACAATTATGAATAATTTACATATTAGGTATCATCCAGGTAAAGACATACGCTTGTAGCCAGACCAAGATGCCCATAAGAATCGCCAACACAACGCTATGCAAAAATACTTTTCGGAAAATAACTCCGATAGCATTAACCCCTTCTTCAGGGTCAGAATAGCAGGCAGCCGTAGCAACCGTAATACTTTGAGCATCAATCATTTTACCCATAACTCCACCGGTGCTGTTTGCTGTTACAATCAAGAGCGGGTTTAGCCCAAGTTGTTGAGCTGTAATCTGTTGTAAACTTCCAAATAGCGAGTTCGAAGCTGTATCGCTACCTGTTAAGAAAACTCCCAACCAACCAATCATAACTGCAAAGAAGGGATAGAGCGAACCAGTTTTAGCAAAAGCCAAACCTAGGACAGCATCCGTTCCAGCATAACGTGTCATGTAGCTGAGACCCAAAACTAAGGAAATAACTGAGAGAGGTATTTTCAGACGAACAATCGTTGTGACAAGAATCTCTTTCCACTGAGCAGCAGTAACTTTAAGAAATAAAATCCCTGTGATGAATGCTGCAATCAGAATTCCGGTTCCCGCCATGGTAATTAAGTTGAAGCTATACACAGCTGCTTCTCCAGCTTTAGCCACTGCAGTCGGAGAAACTGGTGCTGTTCGGAAAACCACTCCATGTAAAAAGGGCACCTGGAAACTAGGATTAAACAGCCCATTTAAGTAAGTCTTGATACTAGGAACGCCCCATAAGGCAACGAAGATTGCTAGGAAAACCCAAGGCATCCAAGCCTGCAATAATACTGGCCAAGAATGTTTAGGTACAACTTTTGCTTTTCCAGGCTCTCTGCCATCCATTACTGCATAAGCCATTTCATTAGTAATAATATTTTTGGGTGTCCATACTCTCAAGAACAACGAAGTGATAATAATACTCACCATTCCAGCTCCGATATCGACAAGCATCGTCATGCCTGCTTCAGCCATCAGGAACTGAGTAGCTGCAAAGGATGCACCTGTTACGAGGATAGCAGGCCATACTTCCCAAACATCTTTCCATTTTCCTTTTTCCATTAAGACCAAGGTTGCTACCAACCAAAAAGGAATCAGAATAGAAAAGAACGGTAATTGTCTGCCCGCCATTTGAGTAATTAAACCATCAGGAATTTTCGTAATTGCAGCAAGGGTTAGAACCGGTGTCCCGATTGCTCCCCATGCCACAGGTGCTGTGTTAGCGATCAAACAGATTACAGCAGCTGTTAAAGGACGGAAACCTAAGCCAACCATGATGGCCCCGGCCACCGCCACAGGTGTACCGAAACCTGATGCGCCTTCAATAAAAGCACCGAAACTAAAAGCGACAAGTAGTGCTTGTAAGCGAC
>JAJYAS010000785.1 GCA_021779415.1 Bacillota bacterium | reverse complement strand
TCTGGACCTTTTGCTACAGACCAAATAAGTAATCGGGCAAACACATTTAGAATCAGAGTAATTCCGAATAGAATAAGCCCTATCTCCACAAGGGCACTCAAATAAAGATCGTATGTCGCTTCGGTGAATTCATTAGCGATTACAGCCGCCATTGAATATGCAGGGGCAAATAAGGAAAGGAGAATATCCGGACGATTTCCGATCACCATGGTGACAGCCATTGTTTCCCCAAGTGCACGTCCTAAGCCCAGCATTACCCCCCCCATAATTCCCGACTTGGCATAAGGCAGAACGGCCAAGCGAATCATTTCCCACTTCGTGGCCCCCAAAGCTAAAGCCGCTTCCCTTTGCATATTAGGAACCGCTGCCATCACCTCCCGAGAGATCGCCGCTATCGTAGGAAGGATCATAATGGCCAAAATCAGCCCCCCAGCTAACATTCCAAAGCCGACTGGGGAACCTTTAAAGAAGGGAATAAACCCCAACCACTTGGCCAGCCCAGGTTCGACAGTTTCCCTTAGCCAAGGGGCTAAGACAAAAATCCCCCATAATCCGTAGACAACACTAGGAATCGCTGCCAACATCTCGACTAAAAAACCAATTACAGTGCGTACCTTAGAGATGGCCATCTCATTGAGGAAAATTGCTACACTAAGACCGATAGGGGCTGCCAAAAGCAATGCAATGAGAGAGGTTACTATAGTTCCATATATAAAGGGCAATGCCCCAAATTGTTCCTTGACGGGATCCCAAACACGACCAATAATAAAACTAAAACCAAACCTTTGAATACTCGGTCTCGCTGAATGGTACATCTGCCACCCCATCCAAACCATCAGAACTAGAACACTTATGGCCATCAAGAGAGTCAAAATCCACATCAGCTGATCCCCAAAGGATGTTTTGTATTTAATCTTCTTGCTCATCTTCGCTATCCTTCCGCCTCACGCATTGCTTTGAATACATCACCCGTTCATCAACCTTTACAATCTACTTCAATATCGGTTGCCCTTCGAATGTAATTGTTCTTAACATTGCTTCTTCACGACCTACTAAACTTGCTGGTAACTTGGCGTACTGTAATCCCTCGGAAAGGTTCTGACCCTCATGAATTGCCCAGTTAACGAAATTCACTAAAGCAGTCCCTTTTGTTTTGTCCTTTTGATCCTGATAAATCAATACCCAAGTAAAACCCGCAATCGGATAAACATCAGCACCAGACGCATTGACGATCGACACTCTCATATCCTCCGGAATCGTTGTTGCAGCAGCTGCCGCTGAGGTTGATTGAAGAGAAGGTGTGATCCATTTTCCCTCTTTATTTTGCATTGTGGCATAAGGCAAGTTATTTTGAACTGCATAAGCAAGCTCTAAATACCCAATAGACCCTGGAGTTTGTTGAATGGCTCCTGCAACACCTGCGTTTCCTTTCCCTCCAATCCCCGCCGGCCAATTTAGCGAAGTTCCTTTACCAACCTTGCTAGACCACTCCGAACTAACACTGCTCAGATAATCCGAGAAAATATAGGTCGTCCCACTTCCATCTGAACGATGTGCAACTGTGATCTTTGTGTCTGGCAATGTTACCCCTGGATTATTGGTAGCAATCCGCTGATCATTCCAATTCGTAATCTTGCCCAGGAAAATATCTGCGAGATCTGCTGGAGCAATTTTAAGATTCTTGGGAGCATTGGGGACATTATAGGTGACTGCTACAGCGCCAAGTGTCAAAGGAATGTGCAATAGTTTCCCGCCTTTAGCCGCTTTCATCTGGTCCTCTGTCATCGGACCATCAGTTGCTCCAAAATCAAGGGTCTGCTCTGAGACTTGTTTAATCCCAGCACCACTACCCGTACTCTGATAATTAATCGTGATGTTTGAATTCATCTTGCGATACTCTTCAATTTGTTGATTGAGCAAGGGATAGACAAAAGAGCTGCCGGCACCTGTCAAATTTACTTTTGCAGACTTATCTTGACCAGAAGGTGTACCCGGATTTTGTGCTCCGCAACCCATCATAGAAAACCCAAAAATAAATAAAAATAATCCTACCAAGGGCTTGTTTTTTATACTTAACATAAATTCTCCTCCTTTAATTTCATTTTTCCTCAAGGTAATGTATCATAGTATTAAAGTTACCCTAGTGTAAAGTTTGTCTAAAATGGCTACATTTAATGTATAAAAACTAGCTGGATTTCCTTTATAGCTAAATCCAGCTAGTCTCTTGGAAAACATCTTCTCAGATTCAGATGAGGTAAAACCGCCCTGAATAAAGAATAGTGTTTATAAAACTCCGTCTTATTAAGACTAAGAATTTGTTGTGAGGTGTCAAATTTGTTTAATCAGCCGATAGAACCTATTGATACATGTGGATGTAGTGATACAGGATATTTAACAACCCGTACAATACCCATCGACTTAGCTCACGGAGTTGGCCAGATAGAAAACGTGCCCGTTTATCACTGCCGCTCTTCAGCCTGCGAGGAATTTACTTTACCGACGGTCGTTGCGCGTCGAATTGATGAGATCGCAGAACAGATGGAAGAAACCAAATTGGACAAATTTGTTTTTACATGGGTAAACCATCCAGAGCCATCACTTGACCCACTTTCGGATACTTCCATCGACTCAATTCAAGAAGTCCACATCCAAGCCTTTACCCTACAGTTTGTAGGTCGCGAGTATGAAGATGCCCATGTTATACTTGTCGTACCCGGTCAATCTATCTTTTTGAAAAGTATGCTCGAAGACACAGAATACTACCTCCTACGTTACGAGGCGGAAATTCGAACTGAAGGTACTTGGTTTTCTTTTTAC
>JAJYAS010000784.1 GCA_021779415.1 Bacillota bacterium | reverse complement strand
TAAGATGCATTCTCCGGATTATCGGGTGACAACTCATAAAACATCTGACGGAAATGTCGGCGTTCCTCGTTCACAAAAACAGAAATAGTTCGTCCATTTTCGAGGTAAACGTCTTCCATTCCCTGTCTACTAATAACTTGATCCCAGGGAAGATTCGTTAAATCATGTCCAAACCATTGAGCAAACTTCGTATTCCACCAAATAATCTTTTTATCAGGATTTAAAAGAATCATTCCAGCCCCAACCCCGTCAACGACGGTGGTCAACAGTTCCTTTTCATCTTTTAGGTTTTCATTCTTCTGATCCAAGGAATTTAACAACTGATTAAAGGATTTGACTAACCTCCCGATTTCATCCCAACTCTCCATGGGAATATGGGACTCCAGGTCTCCCGTAGAAATGATTCGCCTGACTTGCTCTTCAAGATTTTCAATCGGATGTACCACTTTTAAACCAAAGGCAATGCTTAAAATCATGACTAGGGCCATGATTAAGATCGCGATCATGATCAGCCTCATAGCAAATTCATAAATGGGTTTGTTTGCTTCTCGAGCCGGCTGTTCGATAAAGACTGCCCAATTCGGGGTGCCCACGGAAGCAAAAGCTCCTATAACGGGTACGCCATCCAGATTTTTAAATTCACTGCCTAGGGAAAAATCCTCTCCCTCCAGAAAACTTTGAACAGCTGGATCTTGTTGAATTTCCTCATGATGTGAAATAAGACCGGAGTCAGTATTGCCCATTAAATTTCCGGCTTGGTCCACTAAAAATACGTACTCTCCCTCACCCAACCGTATATTAGCATATCGGGTAATGAGCCCCTTTAAGTCAACCTTCGCTTGGAGATATCCGATCGGATTTCTAGTTGTGGGGTCTTGAACGGCGACTGTTAAATAAATCTCTGGGCTCCTGTCACTGGAGTAGAACACTTCACTCATAGCTGAGGATTTGCCCAAGGGTATCAGGTTTTCAAGTTTTGCTGCCGAGGTAAAAAGAGACTTTGTTTCTTGGCGATCGATTTGATCGAGGACGTTAAACCCTTGATCTGCAACTTTAATTTCTTCGATAAAAGACTCTTTTTGCAAAAGTGTTTCTAATATTATCTGACGTGACATTTCATCTTGCCCAACGAGAGCGTGGGCGCTTGTAGCCTTTGTAAGGGTTAAACTGTTCTCAAGATTTATGATGAAGTCCCGCATTTCATGGGCAAGTACTGTCACCTGCTCAAAGTTTTGTTCGTAAATATCTTTTTGCAGATTTTGTCGCACAGAGGTAAAGCCTAAATACCCGAGAAAGAACAGAGGAAGAATGGACATGGTAACACCAAATAAAAGAAAGTGAACTTTAATGCGCATCCACCAAGGAATTGAGCTTTTTTTCAACATTTGGCCCCCATCCAATCTTTTGCAGGTTTAGACTGTCTAATAACTACGTGTGGTACTTCCTAGTGTAGCACGAGTTTGCGAATTTTTGTTCACCAAAACTTTCAATTCGACATAAACTGGAACAGTCTTGTTATATACTTTTATAGAAAGCAGAGCTAGTTTAGTGGCAATTATTTGTAGGATGAGGAGGAACAAGAGTTGAACATTTTAGACCCTAAGACTCCTATTATCAACAGAATCCTTGATTTTTGCTTTCCTGTATTGGTCACATATTCTATAGCCATAATACTGCTAATATTATTGGATTTATTGTCACGTTGGTTTACATAACGGTTTTGATTATACAACAAGAAGCCCACCGTGCGGAAGGCTTCTTGCGATTAGATTAGATTAAATTGATTACTTGACCAAAGCCCAGTAGCCGCCCATTACTACGACTGAAAGGATATAACCGAGGGGGACATTAACGAAGACACCTGTGGTAAACGCTGCGAAAGGTTTCCAGCCCACAGAGGTAAGATCTCTGAAGCGAGTGGTTAAGCCGATCGAAAGGAAGGTGAAAATGAAGGCCCAACCTCTTAATTCCTTAATGGGAGAAATGATTTGAGCAGTAATCGCTTTTGATGTTGCGGCATCAACACTTGCAACTAAAATGGTGATAATGATCGAAGCAACAAAGAATCCTAAGACAAATTTCGGGAAACGGGTCCACATTTCACCTGCATTTGGTTTGGTGCCGTCATCTCTCTTCTCCCATTTTGTAATGGAGATATAAGCCATGATAAAGCACCAGATTCCAACGAACATGTCACGGCCAACAACTTTCATTAATGTGAAAGTTTTAATCGCTTGCTCATTAATGGATGCAGCAGCTGCCATTCCGGCCGCATCGGCGAACTCAGAGGTTCCAATCCATGCTCCGGCTGGGCCGGGAGCAATTCCTAAAGCTTTAATAAAGACCGGAAGGGCAAAGATCATGACGATTGCCCACACGATGACTAGGGAAATCGAAACACAAACATCCTGCTTTTCTGCTTTAACTGCACCTCCGATAGCAATCGAAGCGGATACGCCGCAAATCGATCCTCCAGCTGCAAGTGTGGCAGCGAAACGCTTATCTAAACCAAAGAGACGGGTTCCGGCCCAGTAAATGGTGAGATATGTGGTCACCGCAATGATGGTTGCTTGAAGGAATGCCATCGGACCAGACTGCATTATAAGAGTGAAAGGAAGGGTCGCACCCATTAGTACAATACCGGTTTTAACGAAGAATTCCGTCCTTAGAGAGGCATCCATAAATTTGGGAAGTTTAACAAAGTTACCGATAATAAGTCCAACTGCAAGAGCAAGAAGGGGAGCTTCCAGGTTATATTTTTTCATAACATCCCATGAGCCCACAACAGTGACGATGATGCTCATTACGAACAAGACAG
>JAJYAS010000036.1 GCA_021779415.1 Bacillota bacterium | reverse complement strand
AGTTTTGGGTCGCATCATAGGCATCCTGCACCCCATAAGAAGCAGCCGTTCCTGGCATCAACTGCATTAAGCCCATCGCTCCGGTCTGTGACGTTGCATTTGAATCGAAGCCCGACTCTGCTTTGACGACCTGTTTAATCAAGCTTGGATCAACACTGTATTTTTGACTCATCGAATAAATCACATTCTCAAGAGAACCTACATTTTCGTCCTTTGCCTGAGAAACGCAGGCTTCCTGATTATTATTAACCTGCTTAGTGGCAGGCAAGCCTTTCAATTGTCCGCCAGTCCCTTGGGAAGCACTTCCTCTTTCCCCAAGTGCCGCTTGCAGTAAAGTAGAAAAAAGAAGCGAACTTGAATTGCTACTCTCCCCAGAGTCAGGCAACCCAGTCTTATCTGTCAAGGTATTCTGCCAAGCATTCATTTGTTGCAATTGAAATAAAAGAAGTATTTGGGCGGCATTCATCGTAAAAAAGCCTCCTTTCACAGGCCTAAACTCCGTAGAAAAAAGCGCAAGGTACTCTAGCTTGACGTTAATTGACTCAAACCTTGGAGCTCGTTACTTTCCAAAATCTTGTCTGGGATAAGTTGAATAATAATACGCTCTGGAAGATTTACAACTCCACCGATAAAAGGCGCTGTCACCAGTGTAGGAGGAGGAACAATATTCTCTAAGATCCGCACCTCAAGTACTTGGTCTACTGCAAACCCCACGTAATCTCCATGGACTTCGGTGATCAACGCTAAGGAGTTTTCCGTCTGTATTGAGCCTTTCGTTGTTGTCATATCCATCCCAAACCTCACATGCAAATCAATAAGAGGTATCGCCTTGCCCCTCAGATTAATCAGACCACGCACATAAGCAGGGGCCTTCGGAATCGTGCGCACCTCACCTAAGCGGGTGATCTCCCGGACCACTTCAATGGGTATAGCATACTCTTCTTCACCTAAAGTGAAAATAACAACTTGAATCGCCATACTGACCACATCCTCTACTAAATCTTCCCGACCTCATTGACTGCCTTATCTAACATCCCGTCTTCAGTCTGGATTACTTTCTGATTGGCCTCATACGCCTTCATCACCGTCATCATTTGTACCATTTGTCCTGAAATATCAACGTTAGAAGCTTCAATCGATCCCTGAAGAACTTGAGCGACAGTCGACGCCTGAACAGGTTGAGAGGCCGAATACAAGGATTGTCCTTCACGTTGTGAAGCACCTGCCGGAATGTCCACAACGCGTAAGCGATCGACACTCTGTCCTTTGTCCATAATTGTGCCGTCTGTTTTAACGCTAAAGTCAGAGCTAAGTGGACCTATGGGGCCCTTGTCACCCAGCACGATATTTCCATCGGGAGTTTGGAGCATCCCGTTTGCATTTAGCTGAAAATGTCCATTACGCGTATACCGTTCTCCCCCTGACGTCTGAACTACAAAGTATCCTCGTGACGTTAAGGCCAGATCAGTCTTGACATCCGTTGTCTGTATAGCCCCCTGAACATTCGACAGGGCAGCACGGTCAACCCCAACCCCCATCCCAAGCACACCAATCTGAACGGCCTCAGAAGCTTGGTTTCCTCCTATACGTTCAAGCATCATTGACGGGAAGGAGATATTACTAGCGAGTTCTTCTTTATACCCTGTCGTCTTGACATTCGCAATATTATCTCCGATAATTTCGCTTTGTGTTTGAGCAGCCAACATACCTGAGGCTGACGTATAGAGTCCTCGAATCACGTTGTTTCCCGCCTTTTCTATTATTCAGGGGTCCCTAATCGGTCAATTCATGAATTGCCCTACTTTATAACCATCCGAAGAAGACTTAATTGTAATGAGATCGCACTGGTGAGGGAATTGTAATAAAGGCCGTTTTCAGCCACATTGGACATTTCTTTATCAATATCCACGTTGTTTCCATCGTTACGCAACGTTGTCGTTTGATCCGTCACGATCCCTGACCCACTCCCATTTGTAAGACCGGGAAGGTGCTGTGTGGACGTAAGCTTCATGGATAGGGCTCCACTCTTTTCCCCTAAGGCTGCTCCGAGTACTGTTTGGAAATCAACATCTGAACGTTTAAAGCTCGGAGTATCTATATTGGCTACGTTATTGGCCAGTACCTTTTGCCTTAAACTTGAAGCCTCAAGTCCCTTCTGTAAAACGTTCAATACTGGACCATCTAACCAACCTGACATTTCCACTACCTCCTTATGGAATTAGCAGTGCCCCACATTTGGTCTCCGTCCGAAATCAGCCGAGCATTTAATTGATAAGCTCGCTGGACCTGTATGAGATCCGTCATCGAAGTGGCTAAGTCCACATTTGATTGCTCTAAAGACTGACCACGAATCATCCCTAAAACCTGATTTCCTATTGTGCTGCCCGCTTGTCCGAGCTGTGGCGCACCAGAATTAACCGTGGGCACAAAGAGGCTATCTGCGTTCTTTTGTAATCCCTCAGGATTTTGAAATCCGACGAGGGAGATCTGACCAAGTGTCTTCTCTACTCCAGCGACAACTCCCGTTATACTACCGTTCGTGGCAACTTTCAAGTCTGTTGTACCCGAGGGGATCGTGATATTCGGTTGTAACTGATTCCCTTGCCTATCAGCAAGTTGCCCAGACCCATCCACTTGAAAATTTCCCACACGAGTATAGGCCGTCGTTCCGTCCTGTGTCTTGACTTGAAAGAACCCCGCTCCATTAATTCCTAAATCCAACGGGCTATCCGTGGAGGTTAAGTCGCCTTGTTGAAAATCCGTTCCAATAGCGTTATACACGACCCCAGACCCAACGCCAAGTGCAGTGGCACCTGTATTGCCTCCTGCTTTGGTATTCCCCGAACTGACAACGGTTGACAAAGCTTCAGCAAAATCCACCTGACTTCCCTTAAATCCAAGAGTGTTCACGTTAGCCAGATTATTACCGATAGTATCCATTGCTACCTGCTGTGCACGGAGCCCCGAGGCAGCAGTTCCTATTAAGCGCATGCGGCACCCCTCCATTATTTTGAAAATTTCCTGCAGCGATCATCCGACATCCGCTTCTGCACTCCGACCTCTGGATTATTGACGTTTGAGATCAATCAATTCTTGTAAGAGAGAGTCTGACACTGTAATCACCCGTGAGTTAGCTTGAAAGCCACGCTGAGCCGTGATCATATCCGTCATTTCTTGAGATAGATCAACGTTAGACATTTCGAGAGTGTCAGAGACGATGCCGGCACGGCCATCCTCACCTGCTGCACCAATACTAGCCATCCCAGAGTTGTTGGTCTGCGTGTAAAAGCTCCCGCCTATATTCTGGAGACCCGAATCATTGGCGAAGGAAGCAACTTCAATTTGACCTATTTTATGAGTTACTGAGTTTGTACCATTATTGTACACACCAGTAATCACGCCACTCTGATCGATGCTAAAGCTTTCGAGGGAATGGGCTTTATTCGTAAAATCATAGCTGACAGGCTTAGTTGGGTCAGTAGTATTAGGACCTGTAGGGGTAGTTGTAGCAGTATACCCATCCGTTGCCGCAAAAGTGATTTGATACTTCCCACTGCTCAATTGTTTTATCGTATATTCCCCAGCCGTTGGCGTATCAGTAGGAGATAAAGTATATGGAGAAACTCCGCTGCTAGTAGTTGCATATACGGTTGCCCCAGGTATGGGAGGATAATCCACAATAGCCGTAGTAGCTGTATTACTTGTAGAAACCACTGCAGGATCAACATAATGAATGGTTAATGGATTAGTAGTAGTAGGGGCAACATCGGAAGCAAATGTAGCTGTTCCTGTAGCTGGGTCAAATGAAAATTGACCTGATGCTGGGGTACCATTCACTCTAGTCATACCATCAATCGTTAAATTTTCGGCTCCTATCAAGTTCGTTGAATCTGTAAATATGGAAGGTGATGTAGATGTAAGAGCAGATACAGTAAGGGGAGAACTGGCCCCCTCATGAATTGGAAAGGAAGTATTATCTGACGGCAATACATCCCCCAACTTAAACTTTATATCCCCCGTTGCCCCCCAGTTAGGAGCCGTTGTGTCATCCGCACTCCAACTGTATCCTTGAACCTTAGCCCCTGTTGCCGGATCGACAAGATTGCCAGCGCTATCATTGGTAAAACCACCAGCTCGTGTAAATACTTGTTGCCCGTTATTATTTAATACAAAAAATCCCGACCCTGATAGCTCCATATCTGTCGCTTTTCCCGTAGTTTGCGAACTTCCCTGAGTCATGATCTGATTGATAGCACCCAGCATCGAACCCAACCCGACTTGCATTGGGTTAGACCCACCCTGAGATGGAGTAGGAGATGAAGCCCCTTTCATGGTTTGGCTCAACGCCGTTGCAAAGGTCACACTGCTCCTTTTAAAACCCGTGGTGTTGACATTGGCAATGTTGTTCCCAATGACATCCATTTTGACCTGGTGATTTTTTAATCCGGAAATGGCGGAGTATAACGAACGCATCATAAGGCGTATTTCCTCCTCTTTCGCTCTATATTTTGGCTAATATTTAGCTTTTATCTTCATTTAGGTCAATAAAAGCCCTTTAAGATTTGCTTAGTTTGAGGTAGTTCCTGGTACCGTTCCACTTGTAGTGCCTGTCGTATCCGTGCTCCCGCTTGTGGTTCCAGTGGGGGTTGTCGTTGTGGTTGTTGCAGCAGTTTGTGGATCCTGCACCAGTGTAATCAGACCCATCTCCAAATCCACAGTAGTTCCGTCCGCTTTGAGAATCTGCAGCTTGGGATCGCCGTCAAGCCACTTCACGGCTTCAACTGTACCTTCAATTGTGGTCTTACCATCTGTATCTACCCCGCTCACCGATTTTCCGATTAAAGCTGCCCCTTGGGTGAGTGATGATTGTTGAAAATAATTAGTCATGTTTGTATTCAATGTGTCCATGGAGGTAGAAATGTTAGTCATTTGCTCTAAAGAACTGAACTGAGCCATCTGCGCGATGGATGCTGTGCTATCCGTTGGATTCATGGGATCTTGATTTTGCATTTGCGCAACTAATAGCTTGAGAAAGTCATCTTTTCCAAGTGAAGTATTATCGGTCACCTTAGCCGTACCTGTCGTACTGGAAGAAGGGGGCGTGGAACTTGTCCCACTAACTGTGTTACTCATATTTCCTCCTATGCCGTGACATTAATCTGGTTGATCTCATCCCGTCCAAGTGAGAGGGGGTTAGTGACTGGGATAAGATCCTCATCCTCGTTAAGGTGTGTGTTTTGATTAAACGTCCTTCGCGACTCATCTCCGTGAGGATTTTGTTGGCGTTCTCCGCCCTGCCCCATTTGTAACATACCACAGTTTACCCCTTGGTGCGAAAGTGCTTGGCGCAAATCTGAGAGGTGATCTTGTAGGAGTTGACCAGTCGCAGCTTGTGAAGCTTGAACCTGTAAATGAACCTGACCATTCTCCCAACGCACGTCAATTTGGATTTTCCCTAAATCTGCAGGATGGAGCTGAATATCCAATTGCTTCAAATCCTGGGATTTGTTCATGACCTGCTCGCGCAATACTGTCGAGACCTGTTCCCATACTGGAACCGCGACTGTTTTCCCATCGGCAACGTTTGTCGCTAAAATGTTGCTTGCAAGCCCAACGCCTACGCTTGAATTCTGATTTTGCACATCTTTCACTCCTACAGGTTCAGAGGATTGCGCGCTGTCTCCCTTTTGAACTTCTTCTTTGTAAGTTCCCTGAACAATTTTCAGAGTTTTATTTTCTGAGAAGACCATTCCGTCTGATTTCTGTGGGGCGTTTGTAACAAAAGCTGTATCTTTCGCTGGCGTAGCGACTGGTTCTAAGTCATTTCCTCTTTTCTCCGACTTATTTACGATTATTTCTAAACTTCCGTTAGCAGCGGGATTGATAACTCCGCCCTCGGCGTCAATTGTTCCAGTCACTACCTGAGGCGCTTTTGCATCTTTGCTCCCTTGGCTTAGTATAGGATAAATAGCTGCCAGCAAAGAAAAGGCCTTATTAAACGATGAGTTAACCAAGTTCGCCATCGTTGCACCTCCCCCATGGAGTGCTTGGGCTACCGCTCCTTCTCCCTTTACTTGAACTTGACCATCCGTAATATTACCACTCGTTACTGAACCATTTTCAACAACGTCGTCCGTCACCGTCATCCAGCCCTGTACGATCTTCGCAATATCCTGACTAAGATTTTTCGTTCCAGCGTTATCTGAACTTGATGGGTTTCCCTTTAGAGAAGGGTCTGTAATCCCTCCAGAAAGTTCAACTAAAAGATCTGCTATAACCTGTTTATATTTATCCAACTCCGTGATTGCGGGGTTATCCCCTTGAGGTTTAGGCGTGGTCATCCCTGACTGCGCTGCCCCCTCATCTGATGCCAGAGAAAATAGCTTCAACATGGCTAATTCAAGATTACTGACCGAAACAATCGGCGCATTAGTCAATGATGCATTAGCGGTTGCTAAACCCCCAGTTCCCTGGCTCACATCGTTTCCGGAATTGGCCTCCTTGCCTGCCGGAAGATCACTCTGAAGCATCTGAGCAAGAAATGGAAGCGCAAAAATACCATATCCAAGCATACTTTCCGATCCATTCGGGTTCTGGGTGCTTTTTACGGATTCAACGGTACTCTGCTTTTTTTCCGAATCTTGTCCCGCTTTAGAGTTCTGCCCTTTCGGATCTGCGTTTAGATTTATGGAGCCACTAAGCACCGCTGCAAATCCTGTCGCAGCAGTTTCAGGGCTGTCTGACACGTCTTTTCCCTTTGAGGTTGGCGTTTTCTCCAGTTTGCTACCAACCTTAAGAGTATCCGAAAGGACATTAATACCTGCCAACTGCCGTCACCTCCTACTTAAACTTCTATGAAGTATATCGACAAAATCCTAATAAAACATTAGGATGATTATTTTCTACAGTAAGTTCTTCTTCTGCCGGCTAAGCCTTCCCCTTAAGCGCAAAATTGCTTGAGAATGCAGTTGAGAAATCCTAGATTCAGAAAGCTTTAAAACCGCCGCAATCTCTTTTAGAGTCAGTTCCTCTTGATAATAAAGTGCAATCACTAACTTCTCTTTCTCGGGTAATTTTTCTACCGCTTCTGCCAAAATCTGTTTCTGTTCTTCTTTCTCTACCTCTTGAAACGCTTCTTGGGCTTCGGTATCCCGAAGCAAATTGAGTGGTGTACCACTACCGTCTCCCTCTTGATCTATCGTCGTCTCATCAAAAGAAGTCAAGGTTAAGATTTGAGCTTGGGCTAAAACCCCTTCGATTTCCTTCACCTCTACCTTAAGCAACTCAGCCACTTCTTCCACTGTGGCCGCACGTCCTAGCCGGGACTCCAACTCAACAAAGCCATCTTGAACCCGTTTCACCTTCTGCCTTGCGGAATGAGGAACCCAATCCATAATCCGGAGTCCGTCAATCATAGCCCCGCGAATACGTATCGAGGCGTACGTTTCAAATTTCCAGCCCCGAGCAGCTTCAAACCGTTCCATGGCATCGAGCAATCCAAAGACACCATAGCCAATGATATCATCCTCCTCAACATGAGACGGGAGGGACATTGCTAGACGACCCGCAATGCGTTTAACCAAAGGCAAGTATTGTTCTATCAGTTCTGGTTTCCACGGTCCACGCGCGGCAGCTCCATAGGCGTTCGGTACCAAGCTTACTCACCTCCGAATTTATCCCCAACCCATACGACGCACAATTTCTGCCTGTTGCTCACCATCCAGAATGCCATTACCTAAACTCGGATCAACCTGTCCAGGAAAACCAGCATCCGTTGCCTGTGGCGCTAGGTTGTCTTCCTCGCCAACAGAGAAGTCAATAATACCACCCCGCCCAGAAACTGACGCATCCTTCCGAGTGGTAGGAAGTGCAGTTTTTTCAAACAAGCTCAAGATTCCTGCCAATAAAAGAAACATAACCCCAAAGGACACACCGGCCCGAACAACTAATTCAAACAGTTTCACCGCATTGCTCCAGCTCAACACAACAACAATTAATGTTGTACCTAAGGAGAGCCGAAAGGCCCAAACTCTCATCAAATCACCTTTTCGCCTTGATTAATCGTTCGAATATGTAGTTGCCCAGTTCCCACATCAAAGTGAATCGTACGCCCGAAACTCCCCCCCACATCCGCAATAAGTAGAGGAATTCCATTCTTCTTCAGTTCTAGCTCCACTGCCTCAGCATTACGCTCTCCGATCTTAAGAACAGGTGGCTTTCCAGGGAATGAAAACATTTGAGCTCCACCTGCCATTTTAGCCTTTAAACGGGAGAAATTGGCCCCCATACCCGAAATCTCTTTAAGTAATAAGTCGATGGCGGTATCCGCGTATTTCGCCGGATTCCCCCCCATATTCCCACTAGCGGTGGGTAGCATAATGTGAGCCATTCCACCCACTTTTAGAATCGGATCATGAATGCAAATTCCGATGCAAGATCCTAGTCCAGCCGTTAATAAAATGTCGGGAGTTTTTGCCGTCTTGAAATCAGCCATCCCAACACTGATTACATTACTCATAATCCCATAGCTCCCAACAATTTTTTCAATGACCCATCGTCCGGCAAAAACATAAATTGCCCTTCAATCTTCGGTATTCCAGAAAGTTGTGTGTCAATAAATAATACTGTGTCATCAAGCACACCCTCCTCAAGGAAGATTGCATCCAAACTTGCACCAATCATATCCACTGCTAAAGCAGGCACGGAAGGTTGCAAAGGAATCCCGGAGAATTGAGTTAAGGCAATAAGAAAGGAGCTCACCAAAATATTCCCGATCTCCCGCAAAGCGGATTGGGTCATCTCATCCGCATAGATATCCATCGGATCATTCGAACCAAATAAAGCCTGCACTATGATTTCAGCACTCTCCACAGGAAAGAAGAAAACTGCCTTTCCAGGGGCTGAACCTTCAACTTTTACATAGATGACTGCCTGAGGTGTATCAAGTTGACCCACAAGGGCGCTGACTTGTTCAAAAGGGATCGCCCAAACTTCCGGTACCGACATTTCAATGCGACGCTGGAGTAAAGTAGACAAGGCCGTAGCGGCATGTCCCGAACCAATGTTTCCTATTTCACGCAAGGCATCCAGTTGGATTTGAGTAATCTCCATGTTTTAAACCAATCCTTTCTTACGCATCTCCCTTTGAATATCAAAGACGCAGCGTATGATTCGGTCTCTCTCCCGTTCCGAGATCTCATGAAATTCTACCGAAACGCTGTACCGGTTGCTATCCTCTATCTGTTCAGCTCGGCACACACGGACTGGAGACTGAATCTCTCCGATGGGCAGCGTTAACTGAACATAGAGTAACGATTTATTTTCCACACGTTCCTTCGTTGAAAAGCGCATTCCCCCGCCACTTAAATCAAGCATCGTCCCTTTGTAGAGATCACTGAGTCCTTCACGAGTCACATTCCGGAACGTAATAGGGTAAAAGGCAGGGACTCGAACAAAGTTACGGCGTTGGACTTTGGATATTGAATCCGGCAACTCTAAGACAAACAGTGAGACCGGAACCGCTATCCGTTGCATAATCTTAGCCTCGAAAGCATAAGCAGACACTTCATCCCAAAAGGTTATTTTCACCTTCGTCCCTTCACGCAGAGGGACCACCTCGCCCTTATCAAACAACGCCCCCACAGCAAGAAGCCTCTCCCCAACTTCCTCAATTCGTGTCCGATAGTGTCCTGTATACTCGCCTTCCATTACTGTGAGTTCAACGGATAGTCCCGGTGAAAGCTTCTTCTTATACGACAAATTCATCCCCCCTTTCGAAGAAGAATATGGGCAATACTATTAGAATATAGTTCAAAATGAACGTAGCAAGGTGCTAAGAAAGCCCCGAATGCCACCCGCTTGGCGAGGTGGACTAAGATAAATCCCTGCAACATTACCAGCAATCCATTGAATGCACCGATATGCGGAACTTTCCGGGTAACTGATTCCCAACGGCACCTGCTGCATGACAGCGCGTCCCATGAGGGGGTCATCATAAACCCACCCTAGTAAATTAAGTGACCCGTGTAAGAATTTACTGACTGCAACTTCCAACCGCTTATACGTTGCTAAGGCGTCCGCCTCGGTCTTTACTCGATTAATGACGATATGAATAGGTACCTCGCCCGCTTCTTTCCTCAAAGTTTTCAGTAAACCATAGGCGTCGGTCAACGCGGTGGGTTCCGGTGTTATCACCATGATAATGTCGTCCGATGCTTGCAAGAAATTAATTACGGTATGACCAAGGCCCGCTCCAGTATCTATAATTAATAAATCTGCCATTCTTTCTAGTCGACCGAGATTGGATACAACATTTGCCAATTGATCATGTTCTAAATTGGCAAGCCCTTGCACCCCGGACCCCCCTGGGATAATTCCAATTCCAAGCGGTCCAGTTAAAAGAATCTGCTCAATCGTTTTTTCACCCGATAATAAATGTTCGATCGTATGACGCGCAGTAAGGCCGAAGGCAATATCGACGTTAGCGAGACCCAAGTCTCCATCGAGGATAATAATCCGTTGTCCATATTCAGCTAGGGCTAGGGCTAGATTAACTGTAAAATTCGTTTTCCCAACTCCCCCTTTGCCACTGGTCACGGCAATTACTCTCATTTTACTTTTATGTTTTTCGCGCGAGGCCAAATTGCGCAAGACACTCGCTTGATCATGCATGGGGCATCTCCTCCCCTAACACATAACGAGCTAAACGGTACGGCGTTGCAGCTTCAATGTCGTCCGGAACATTTTGTCCGTTCGTCAAATAGGCCGTAGGTAGTGTTGTCTGACCTAAGAGATTGAGTAAAGACCCTGCACTCCCTGTCTCATCCAACTTAGTGAAAATAAGATGGGTTGTCAAGCCTTCAAAGCGTCGGTAGATCCGTAGTTGATCCGCCGACTGCGTGGTGGCGCTCATGACCAGCATCGTGAAATCGGGTCGAGCTTCATCCAGAAACGCACGCAATTCAGACATATGTAACTCGTGATGAGGGCTTCGCCCAGCCGTATCAATAAAAATTAGTTCTTTATCCGCATGACACTCAAGGGCCTCGCTCAACCCTGACGGCGTCATGACGACTTCTACCGGTACCCCGATAATTTCGCCGAACGTTTTGAGTTGCTCAACAGCCGCAACCCGATACGTATCGGCGGTTATCAAAGCCACTTTGCGTTTATCAACAATGCTAAATCCGGCCGCCAGCTTACCGATCGTCGTCGTTTTTCCCACCCCAGTGGGTCCGATTAAGGCCACAATCCGTGGTTTATCAAGCCCTGGCTGAATCAGTCCTATCTGGCCGCAGATTTGGCGTACATTCGCTTCAAGCCGAGCATATACCTGGGTATCGTTGGCCCATTCCGCTGGAGACAGAGTTTGTTGCACATGACTCATTAAACGTTTAACCATCGCTTCATTTACCCCTCTGTCTTGTAAATGAGCTACCCATCTCTGAAGCGTCTGTGGCCAAACACCTTTTTCCTCTCCACGCCCCTCCATTTGCCTATTCATTTTCTCAAGCATCAAACGCATAGACTTCAATTCCGTTTGAAGTTCCCCCGGTGTATCTGACCCTGCCTTAGCTAAAGGAACAATGACCTTCTCGACCTCCGCACGATAATCCGGAGTCAAAATCTTTTGTGCAGCCACTGGATTCTCCTCAATGGCAGCCGTGATCTCCACCTTCATTTTGCCGAATAGACCAAAGAAACCACCCTCAGTAAATTCACGTGTCTGAAGGATAACTGCTTCAGAACCCAATTCTCGTTTCACTTTTCCCATGGTTTCAGCCACATTATCCCCAACAAAGCGCCTAACTCGCATGATCCATCCCCACCATTCCTACAGCTTGCACTTGTACTCCTTGGACTAATTCATTATATGAGAGCACCATAAGTTGCGGCAGTTGACGCT
>JAJYAS010000783.1 GCA_021779415.1 Bacillota bacterium | reverse complement strand
ACACGGTATGCTGTCATCTTGATTGATTATAGACTGAACAAGTTCCTTTTCGCTAGTCGAATTTTTCAAAGGATTGAATTGACAGGTTAAGGGAAACGGCTGGTTCGACAATCATCTGTGAACGCAGTATAATAGGTACGCTAACTTATTCAATTTTATGGAAAATAGGAGGAAATATGGTTAAGAAGAAATGGTTAATTACAGTAACTATCATGGGTTTGATGGTCTCTCTTGCTGGGTGTGCAAAGACATCTCAAGTTCCAAAAACAACTCAGCCCTCAACAGCGACATCCCAACTGCCGGAAGGTCACCCCACTGAAACTTTGGCTCAACCGGGGAACAAAGAAAGTCAAGCAGCTGTTGAAACTAAAATAAACGACTTGCTTAATAAAAGTTATCCTGGCGACTGGAAAGTTGCGGGAACCACGTTAAGTAAGGGTTCCTACACTGAGAATGGTAATTATAAGATAGTGGATGACATAGAAAAACTATTTCCTGGCACCATGGGGGTATCCATTTTTGTCGGTGAAGAGAGGATCTCTTCCAGTGTAAAACAAGGCACCGAAAGAGTCTTAAAAGGTTATCCCACTCCGGCCACAGTGGGCGAAGTTATGAAAAGTGGATCGACCACCAGTACGCTCAGCAGCGGGTACCTAAAAGTCTATGTTCCTTTTAAGGCTAGTGGTAAGACCGTAGCAGTTATGACGGTGTCAGTTCCCCAACAGTAAATAACAATTTCATAAAGGTTTAAGAATATTCACCACTTCGGGGGTGAATATTCTTCTTTTTTGTGGTGTTGCACCGCTACTCACGTGACGTAAGTACATATTTCACGGTGTTGAGGAGCAAACTTTCTATAGTTACAACAAAAAGGGGGATAGGTTATGTCGGAAACTATATTGGAGAAGACAGAAGGTCGAGTAAGCTATCATGATTCCGTGGAAGAGATGTTAATTCAAATTCGGGAAGATGGGATGTCCAATGTCTTTGATCGGTGGAGTCAACAGGAGAAGATTCGCTGTAATTTTTGCTTACAAGGCTTAAGTTGTCAACAGTGTTCCCAAGGGCCTTGCCGGATTAGTGAGAAGAGTGGACAGGATAAAGGGGTCTGCGGTATTGGGCCGGATGCGATGGCTATGCGGAAATTGCTTTTGCAAAATATTATGGGAGCAGGAACTTATAGTCATCATGCTTATGAGGCTTTCAGAACCTTACGAGCAACCGGGGAAGGAAAGACTCCCTTTAAAATTACCGATCTCAATAAACTCAAATGGATGTGTGAAAAGCTTGGACTCAATGCGAATCAGGATACTAACCAGATGGCCATACAATTAGCCGATCTTCTTAATGATCAAATGAATATCGGGACGGATGAGCCTAATCTCATGGTTGAAGCTTTTGCTCCGAAGAAACGGAAGAAGGTCTGGAAGGATTTACATATCTATCCGGCTGGAGTGGTTCATGAAGAACAGAATTCTGTGGCGAGCTGTTTGACCAATGTTGATGGAGATTATGTTTCTTTAGCACTTAAGGCCTTGCGTTTGGGTTTGGCCACGATCTATAATGCCCAAATCGGGCTGGAAATGGTCCAAGATATTTTGTTTGGCACGCCTCAGCCTCACGAAGTCAACGTCGATTTAGGGATTATGGACCCTGATTACATCAATATTGTGTTTAACGGGCACCAACCTTGGGCTGGTGCTGCAGCCATTGAAAAGGCAAGGCTGCCTGAGGTCCAGGCGAGGGCGAAAGCGGCTGGAGCAAAAGGGCTTAGAATCGTCGGTTCTATTGAGACGGGGCAAGAATTGCTGCAGAGATTTGAAGTGGATGATGTTTTTGTTGGCCTAATGGGAAATTGGCTAGCGATTGAGCCTCTACTAGCAACGGGTACAGTGGATGTCATGGCTATGGAAGAGAACTGTTCTCCTCCCGCTATTGACATGTATGCGGAAAAATATCAGTTCACTATGGTGAGTGTCAGTACAATTATCGGAGTACCAGGACTTCAACATAAAATGGCCTATCATCCTGGTGAAGTTGAAGGAATGGTGGAGCAACTGATCAATTTGGGCCTTGAAAACTTCAAGAAGCGGCATGGAAAGATCTCCTCACATGTTCCTAAAATTACGCAAAAGGCGATTGCGGGCTTTTCGACGGAAGCCGTTCTGGGAGCCTTGGGCAATAAGTTAGATCCACTCGTTGATGTCATTGCGGCCGGAAAAATTAAAGGGGTTGTAGCTTTAGCGAACTGTTCTACTTTAAGGAATGGGCCACAGGACTGGAACACGGTGAACCTGACGAAGGAACTGATCAAAAGGGATATCTTGGTTGTGGCGGGTGGCTGTGGCAACCATGCTTTGGAAGTGGCAGGTCTTTGTAATCTAGAAGCCCTTAATATGGCAGGCAAGGGTTTGGCTGAAGTATGTGGTGCCTTGAAAATTCCACCTGTCTTAAGTTTTGGCACGTGTACGGATACGGGCAGAATCTCCATGCTTGTAACGGCTTTAGCGGATCATATGGATGTGGATATCCCTCAATTGCCTATTGCCGTAACTGCCCCTGAATGGATGGAGCAAAAAGCTACGATTGATGGGGTTTTTGCGGTAGCGTATGGAGCGTACACTCATCTTTCTCCGACACCCTTTGTCACGGGCGCACCACAACTTGTGAAGCTCTTGACCCAAGATGTGGAAGGATTGACAGGAGGGAAAATCGCGCTTGGAGATGACCCCGTAGAAGTTGCTAACGGTATCGAAGCGCATATTATGCTTAAGAGAAAAGGACTAGGACTGAGCTAGGGAAGCAAGGGGGGAAGCAAGGGGA
>JAJYAS010000782.1 GCA_021779415.1 Bacillota bacterium | reverse complement strand
TGTTCTGACCCAGATGTTAGAGGAAAATGATATCGTGTTACTTTCCGGTGGAAGCTCTGTTGGCTCACGGGATCTATCCGCCCAACTGATTGGCGAACTTGGAAAGCCAGGACTTTTATTTCATGGTTTAGCTTTAAGGCCAGGGAAGCCGACAATTGGCGGTGTTGTGGATGGTAAACTGATCTTTGGCTTACCGGGGCATCCGGCCTCCGCGATGATTGTGTTTGAAACGTTAGTCCGTCCTTGGTTGGATGGGTCTATTATATATCCTAAATCAGTTCCCTTGCCCATGGGAACCTTAACCCAAAATTTATATTCCGGAAGTGGCCGGGAAGAGTATGTTCGTGTACAGCTCATACCGCACGATGATGAATGGAAGGTTGAACCGATTCGTGGAAAATCTGGTCTGATTCGAACCATGGTCTTAGCTGATGGGTTGGTGCATATTGGCATAAATACGGAAGGTATTGAAGCAGGTAAAAAGGTCTATTTTCAGCCTTTGCGTTAATATTTAGAATTACAAATGGAATGGGGAGGTATAGCAAACCGTGGAACGCCAAATATATCTTGAAAACAGGGCTTGGCAAGAGGGCTTGGCATTAATGATGGAAAAGCTCGCTGGGCGTTGTATTCCGAAAAATGAAGTTATCGATGTACGGTCATCACTCCATAGAATCACGGGTTCAATTGTTCGGGCCAAACGTAGTTCGCCCCATTTTGCAGCTTCAGCCATGGATGGATATGCTATTCGGGCTAAGGATACTCATGGAATCTCGGAGCGCGAGCCGCGGTGGTTAGAACTTGGAAATCAAGCAGTTCAAGTCGATACCGGTGATCCAATTCCTGAAGGAATGGATGCAGTAGTTATGTTAGAAGATGTTTTGGAATTGAGCGAGCGGGGAATCTTACTTCAAGCTCCCGTGGTTCCCTGGAATCATGTCCGGCCTGTCGGAGAGGACATTGTGGAAGGAGAAGTACTTCTCCCTATTCATCATCGTATTCGCCCTCAAGATCAAGGAGCTCTGCTCGCTGCAGGTCTATTACAAGTGGAAGTTCGACAGAAACCTCTCGTAGGAATTTTACCGACGGGAGATGAAATTCGTTCACCGGAGGAGTCCTTGCAGGTGGGTGATATTGTGGATAGTAATTCCACAGTTTTAGCTTCCTTGGTGGAAGAATGGGGTGGCGTAGCCACGGTTTGGCCAATAACCCCAGATCAGCCTGAGCGCTTAGAAAAGGCGATTTTGGAAATCTCTGAGTCACAAGATATTTTAGTAATTATTGCAGGATCCTCACAAGGTCGAGATGACTATACTTCTCAATTGATCCAAAAACATGGAACACTTTACCTGCATGGTGTTGCTATTAAACCAGGCAAACCTGTTGTTTTAGGGGAGGTCAAAGAGAAACCTGCCTTCGGTATCCCTGGCTATCCGGTGTCTACTTACCTGACAGCACATCTCTTCCTAGAACCTTGGGTTAAACAATTACAGGGTTTAGGCCAAGATTCTGCCAATCTTCTGGAAGCAGTGATCAGCAAAAAAGTCTTTTCTTCGTTGGGAAGTGAAGAATTTGTGCGGGTCAAAGTCGGGAAAGTAGGGGATCGCTGGGTGGCTGCGCCTTTAAACAGGGGTGCAGGCGTGACGATGAGTTTAGTGAGAGCGGATGGGATGCTTCGGGTTCCACGTCTACAGGAAGGGTTCCATGAGGGAGAGACGGTTCCCGTTGAGCTTTTACGGCCTGTTTCGGAGTTAGAAGAAACGCTGGTATGCATAGGCTCCCATGATCTTACGTTGGATGTTTTAAGCAGCCATATGAAGGCCAAGGGTGGGCAGGGAGGTATTGCCTCAGCTCATGTGGGAAGTCTAGCAGGTATTCTGTCTTTACGTAAAATGGAGGCTCATTTTGCGGGGATTCACTTACTTGATCCGGAGACTGGAGAGTATAACAAGTCCTATTTGCAACGGTTCTTGCCCGGGAGGGATATTGCTCTTATGAATTTAGTCTATCGGACCCAAGTTCTGATTGTGCCGAAAGGAAACCCGCTTAACATTCTGTCTCTTGAGGATCTAGTTCGTCCAGGAATACGTTTTATCAACCGTCAGGGTGGATCTGGAACGAGAGTTCTTTTTGATTATTTACTTCAAAAACAAGGCTTTAGCAAAGAGCAAATCTTAGGCTATGAGCGAGAGGAATTTACACACTTAGCCGTGGCAGTCGCAGTCGCCTCGGGAGCGGCCGATGTCGGATTAGGTATTCAAAGTGCGGCAGAAGCCTTAGGTCTAGATTACGTGTTGGTCGGTGAAGAGCGCTATGATCTAGCAATTCCACGAGAATTCCTTGAGGAACCTCGAATGAAAGCGATGATTGAGGTCATTCAAAGCAAAGCGTTTCAGGAGGACGTTCTGGCACTAGGTGGGTATGATGTTCGAGATACGGGAGTATTTTACGGGTAAGGGAACAAGGCAAAAAGAATCCATGTCATAATAAAGGACGTGGATTTTTCTTTTTAAAAATTTCCAACTTTACTAAAGAGTAGTTAAGGACCTATAATATGTAAACCATTTCCCAAGTCTAATAAGTGAAGCCGTAGAAGGATATATTGCCTTATTGAGAGTATAGAGAAAACCATGACTTAATTTCCATTCATCCCTTTTCGTTGCTCAGTTGTTTGCTTAGTCGGTTTAGAGTAATCATTTTGTGGTGGAGTATCAAACAGTGAATCGTCGCCTAGCTTAGCGGCAGTGAATATTGTTGCTAAACCAAAAGCAAAATGAGAAATCATATAGGAGAGATTACTCCAAGCATCCTTTGGTTTCACCTT
>JAJYAS010000781.1 GCA_021779415.1 Bacillota bacterium | reverse complement strand
ATCTTCCATTATAAAATCAAATAAATCTGAACCTGATTTTGTTTGGATGGTTTGTTTTAACGCTTCGATTGATGTTTGACATTTCTGAATCAAATCAGAAACCAGGGTCGGATCATTTTCGATTTGTACTGGAGCTCCCCAATTCGGCACCCCTTTATTGCTTTTATTGGGATCCTGTTCCTTTTTATCATTTGGCAGCAATTTTATAAAATCTCGATTTATGAGGGTCATCAGTGCGTCCTTGGTAAGCGGATCGCCATGTCCAAAGATATTTAATAACATTTCCCTGCTGTCAGGAGAAGCCAGCATGGTTGTAACATCAACAAACAGCCTTCCACCCGCTTTAAACATGCGGCCATCAGCTGCAAGCAGGAAAAAAGACAATCCCAATGGTTTCATGGGATCGGTCATCATTTGGTTATGACCGACAGATAGGTAAACGTGATTTTCTTCATCATTCCCTTCAGGGATGGGGTATAAAGTCGTGATTGGGCGACTCTGGACAAAATAAAATGTATCATCAACCAAACACCATTCGATGTCCTGAGGACTGCCGAAATGTTCTTCGATCTTTCTGCCCATGCGCTCAAGCTGTAAAATCTGCTCATCCGTCAGCGCTTGCCTATTCTGCTGCTCAGGCGGGGTCTCCTGTTTTTTTGTACCACCATCTTTTACGGCGTAAATAGCCAACTTCTTGGTGGATATCCTCTTATCGATAACCTTGCCGCTTTGCACTTTATAGATATCAGCATTTACCAGACCGGAGACCAAGGCCTCACCAAGTCCGAAGCTGGCATCAATGGATAACACCTTTCGATTGCCCGTGACAGGATCGGCAGTAAACATAATTCCTGCCACCTGCGGGAAGACCATCTTCTGAACAACCACAGCCAGTTGTACTTTACGGTGGTCGAAGCCGTTTTGCATGCGGTAGATTACCGCACGGTCGGTAAAGAGAGACGCCCAGCACTTGCTGATATGCTTTAGGATAGCTTCCTTTCCTATAATGTTCAAATACGTATCCTGCTGGCCTGCAAAGGAAGCCGTCGGTAAATCCTCTGCAGTTGCACTGGATCGTACTGCATAGGCGTTTTTTTCTCCAAGCCTGGAGAGAAAGACGGTGATTTCTTCATGAATGTCTTGAGGAATGGCTATACCTTCGAGACTTAAGCGAATCTCACTGCTAAGTTCACCGATTTTATTCCGGTCTTCCACCCTTAGAAGCGATAACTGATCAAGTAATTCGTTAATCGAAGACGTTTCCCCAAGGATTCTTTTAAAAGCTTCAGTAGAAATACAAAAGCCATCCGGTACGAGAATTCCTTCAATCCTGGAAAGTTCCCCTAGATTCGCGCCTTTACCACCAACAAACATAATTTTTGTTTTGTCAATATCCTGAAAATCAAATACAAAGGACCTCATACGTTCCCTCCTTTCCAATTCCTTCTTTGATTATCGTATCCAACGTGCTATTGCATTATAGCAGTAGCAAATGGGAACAAATAGTCTGCCTTTACAATTTTTTATATGTTATAATTAAAGTAGAAGAATACACGAAATAGTCATGTAAGGGATGGTAGAAAACCATCCCTGTTGTCATATCTTTGTCTGTACTAATTTTAAAAGTCTGCTCAAATTCGAAAATAATAAACTAAGCATGAGAGACGTTTTGCCGGTCGAAGTCACCTTAACTCCGACCGGCAATTTTCGGTTTATTTAAATGAAACTAACACCTTTTCTTAATTGATTTTGTAATTTTGGATTAAGTTGGTTAAAGGCATTCTAGAATAATTGTTTTAAAGTGGCTTCGTTAAGGTGTGGTGTTTGGCAAATACCCGCGCGCGGTGGATCTCCCCTAGATTCCTCGGGGATCTAACCGCGCTGAGCTGCATTATGCTGCTAGTGAGCCCCCCTGCAACCGCGCGCCAAGTGAGGAAAGCTAGGCCCATAAAAAGAGTTTATTTTTTATGATTTAGTGAATAAACTTAGAGTGATTTTCTTCTATACTATCGTTCATACATGGTTTTGGATCTTGTTTTGTTTTTTCTAATGTTGTTGATTGAGTTGGATTTAAATAGTTATTTGAAGGTGGTGTATCCCAAAGAGATTCGTCTCCAAGTATTGAGGCGGCGTAAGTTGTCCCTAATCCAAAAATAGCATGGCTTGCCAGATATGAAAGGTTACTTTTGGCGTCTTTAGGTTTTACTTTATTTGTTGGAAGAGCACTTAATAAAGCTGTTATGATAGAGCCGTATGCTACACCGAAAAAATTCCCTTTTACAAAAAGATTATCTTTTCCTGTTTTAGAAAGGATAAAAACTTGCCCGACAGCTCCTACCATGCCCATGCCCAAATCCAACATAGAACCTAAAAGTTGTCCTTGAGGGGATATTGCTTGTCTATGTGAACTAACCCATACTCCAGACGCGGTTTCCCTAAATGAACGCTTTGAAATCTTTTTTTTAAAAAATAATTCATCCATGGCAGTTTTTAATATAATCCCAATTAAACCAGAAGCAACTCCTAGGGTAATTCTATCTTTTATTTTTTTCATTGTCCTAATATCTCCTTTTTTATTTGGGCTTAGTTAAAGAGTAGTGTTGATTTTGATAGACTTGTTAACCCTCATAGGGGTTTTAGAGTATCCATAATACTTTGCTGTGAAGGTAAGGATGTTCGTGCCCTTGATACAACAGGAATTCACTAACTGACAAAATATCAACACTAAGGTATAACACAACCTTTATTTATAATAGTTTCCGTCATTTCTAGGATTTTAGTACATTTAAAACTTGGCTAAAAAGATTAATACTTGCTTAATTGGATTT
>JAJYAS010000780.1 GCA_021779415.1 Bacillota bacterium | reverse complement strand
TCTGCCAAGATAACAATACCCAAAGCAGCATCCTTTAAGAACCCTGCTCCTTTTTTACTAGACGCTAAGAGCGATAAAACTTCGATATCATCGACTACAACGAATTGCCACGGTTGAAAGCCTCGAGAAGATGGGCTTAATAGCGCCGCTTTGATAAGTCGTTGTACAGTATCAGAATCTAACTTTGTAGTTTTGTATTTTCGAATGATTCTGCGTCTATAAAGAAGATTTAACATTGTTTCGTCCTCCAATCAAATTCAACTTCAAGAATAGGCCTAAACTTTTTAAACATAGTTTAGGCCTTTTTTGGTTGTGAGCTTAATATAATATAATCTAAGCTTAGATTATACTCTTTCAATTATTTTTCAAGTCCCTAAGTTTTATTGTATCGAAAGAATCACAAAAATCTTGCTAAACTTGAGTTAACCCCCGCAACACGTTGTGCTGAGGGGGTTGTTTTGTTCGCCTAGCATCTTTAGGCTCAACTCCTGGCATTCGGAGCTACTTCTAGAATATTTGTATCTACCCAATCGAGTAGTTCATTGACATTATTCACCGTTAATCCTGTATTAGGCTTGATTCTTTTAACTAGGACTGTTTCTAACCCCAATTCTAAGGCTGCCGAGATTTTCGTATCTGTCCCGCCGGCCGATCCACTGTCTCGAGTTAAAAGAATTTCTGCTCCATAAAATTTAAATAATACTCTATTTACCTCTTTGGAAAATTGCCCTTGCATCGCAACAATATCTCTGGGTGGAATACCTATATCTTGGCACTTTTGCACTAAACGTCCTTCCGGCAAAACTCTGACAACTAAACGGGAAAAGCGGGCAAAGGGACTTTGCACAATACTTTCCAGTTGGTGACTTCCAGTCGTGACAAAAACCGTTACAGGCCTACCTTTCTCTTGAAACAAAGCACTAACCCGTTGCTCTAATTGGAGCAACGCTTCCTCCCAACTATCGACTGGATAAATTAAGGAGCTGGCTGGTAGTATAGTCTCAGGTCTTTCTAACCTAAGATAAGGGATGCTCCGTTGTTCACACCATTGGCGCAAAGGAGCAAATTTCACGCTGCTGGAAGGAGGACTGGCATCAACGATTAAAAAAGGAATCTGGAAAGAAGCTTTTTCCGTCCAAGTTTGTATTCGTTTAAACTCAATACCCCTGTAGCTAAGACACTCACTGATCTCACGAGCTGCCGCCGTTTCACCTAAAAGTATGATCATTCTTGTTAACACCCCCATAGCCTTATATTAAGTTTAACCCAAAGTTGCGCTTTTTGCCGGAATACTATTGAACAAGTCTTCTCTTGTTTTCGGCAAAGTGATTGACGGAAGTAGCCACCCTTTTTTCGTCAACTCACTGTGCATCTCTATTAGCCAAGGAAGGGTTAAATCTGCCTGTTTAACAATCTCTGGTCGACGAAATAACTCGCCAGGGTCACCATGAGCGATGATCTCTCCACCAAACATTATAGCCATTTTGTCTGACCAGGAATAGGCTAAGTCAACGTCATGGGTGGATAGAATAATCGTCTTACCCTCAAGACTCAGCTTTTCCAAGAGCAACATGAACTCCTGCGAGTGACGAGGATCCAACCCAGCTGTTGGTTCATCAAAAATGATGACCTCTGGTTCCATGGCCAGAACTCCCGCGATCGAAACCCTTTTTTTCTGACCATAACTCAACAAGTGCGTCGGCTTATCTTCCAGATCCGTGGTTTCTGTATCGATTAGGGCTTGTTTCACTCTCTCGCTCACGACTTCTTCTGGAAGTCCGAGATTGAGAGGGCCAAAGGAAATATCCTGCCAAACGCTTGCCGAAAACAACTGACTATCCGGATCTTGAAATACGATGCCCACTTTCTTGCGTAATTCGATAAGGGCCTTGTTTTTGTAAGAGATATCTTCTCTCTGGTACTTGATGGTCCCTGAGTTGGGGCGAAAAATCCCGTTAAATTGCATAAATAGCGTGGATTTTCCCGCTCCGTTCGATCCCAAAATGGCTAGTTTTTCCCCCTTGTGAACTTGCAAATTAACATTGCGCAAGGCTTTTGTGCCATCTGGATAAGAATACTCTAAATCTATTGCTTCAAGTATGAGCTCGGACAAACGTATTACCTACCTCCAAAGTAAATTCAATAAGATTAAAGGGATCTCGAACCCAGTTATCATAAGATAATTTCTGAGGTTAACAGGACGTTTCTTGGTAAGCACCTTAATCTCCCCAGAGTAACACCGCGCAGCCAGTGCATTGTATAGCTCTTGGGATTTAACAAAAACTTTCCCTAATAGTGCTGAGGAGAGCCGACTCAACGATCGAAAAGAACTTTTCAGAGAGACATAGCCTGATCGAGAAAGCTGAGCACGACGAATCGTGGTAGCTGTGTCCATAAAGACAAAGATAAAGCGATAAATCAGCACCATTAATTCGGTAATAATCACAGGAACTTTCAGCTTGTGAAGTAGTGTGATTATTTCAGTCATGGGTGTAGTTAAGGCTAGAAAGTAAAGACAGGAAACAGCCCCTAATGATCTAAGCAAGAGATGAAGCGCTGTAAACAGATCTGGGTAGTGTATTCCTACAGTTAGACCATGAATGGTTTGAGCTAGCCAAAATCCCGAAGGATTGGTCGAGACAGAAAAAGCAATCGTTAAAACGCTGATCAGTAGAAAAGAGAAAGGAACAAACATAAGCTTAACAAAAACCCGGGAGGGAATGCCAGCTTTGAAGACTATCCCCCCAGCCATTATAGCCAATACAAACAGAGGGGTGATGACCGTGGGAGCTGTTAGACAAACCACCATGGTCATCATCGCAAAAAGGG
>JAJYAS010000779.1 GCA_021779415.1 Bacillota bacterium | reverse complement strand
TATGGATTTGAAGCGAGCAGGAAATCAGACCGTGGTGTTTGACAATCCCCCGGTCATTTTAGCCTCCTATTCTGTGGTGGGGCCAAAAGAAGGACAAGGGCCACTAGGAAAAACATTTAGTAAAGTATGGACGGATCAACTAAATGGAGCAAAATCCTGGGAGGTTGCGGAGAGCAATATGCTCCAAGAGGCAATGCAAGGGTCCATAGATCAAGCGGGCATATCTAAGGATCAAATTGATTACATGTTAGCCGGAGATTTACTGAATCAAATTATTTCCTCAAATTTCGCGGCCCGTATGATAGCACTTCCCTTTATCGGTCTTTACGGAGCCTGCTCTACAATGGCCTTAGGCCTAGCGTTAGGGAGTATGCTAATCGATGGAGGGTTTGCCCGAAACGTTTTGGTAGGTGCTTCTAGTCACCATGATACAGCTGAGCGCCAATTCCGTGCACCAACTGAACAAGGCACTCAAAGGGCGATGTGTGCTCAGTGGACGGTCACTGGCGCAGGGAGTGTACTACTAGGGCGGAGAGGAGAAGGCCCTCGAATCTCATCCGCAACAATTGGAAGAGTTATTGACTACGCTGAAAAAGATGTCAATAATATGGGCTCAGCCATGGCCCCAGCGGTTGCGGATACGATTCTGAATCATTTCCATGACTTACAGCGCCAAGCAACGGACTATGATTTAATTGCTTCCGGTGATCTGGGAGCAGTTGGATTAGCACTTGCGACTGAGGTTCTTAAGCAAAGTAGTATCGATATGAAAACAGTATTCACTGATTGTGGAGTTATGGTTTTTGATCCTAGCCAAGATGTTCATTCGGGAGCGAGCGGATGTGGCTGCTCAGCAGTAGTTTTTGCTGGAAACATTATGCGCCGAATCAAAGTCGGGGAATTAAAACGAGTCATGTTAGTTGGGAGTGGTGCATTACATAGCCCGACCTCTGCGCTGCAGGGAGAGTCCATTCCTGGAATTGGGCATGCTGTCGTTATAGATGCTTGAAAGGAGTAAAAACTATGTTTGCTATGATTATTCCAGCCTTCATCGTTGGTGGGGTAATTTGTGTTATCGGACAGTTGCTTATGGACCTAACAAAGCCAGCAGTTACTCCAGCCCATGTCCTCGTTATCTTTGTCACGGGTGGAGCAATCTTAGGGGCATTAGGCCTCTACGAACCTCTTATAAAAATAGGTGGGGCCGGAGCTTCGATCCCTCTATCCGGGTTTGGCTATAGCTTATCCAAAGGGGCGATGGAGGCAGTTGGAAAACGCGGAATTATCGGGGCTTTTTCAGGGGGGGTCGAAGCAACAGCGGTAGGGATTGCATCGGCTGTGTTTTTCGGGTATTTAATGTCAGTGGCTTTTAAACCTAAAGGATAAACTCGTTGTTCAATGTTCGTGGTTCAAACTACGATCTACGAAGCACAACGGTGATTTTCGAACAACGAACCACGATAAGGGGGTGAAGTTGCATGGATAATAATTCAAGCGAGAAAAATATTCCGGTCAGTAAGAATTATCAAGAAAATGTGGATTATCTTAATAAGGAATTAGGGGTTCCTGATAGTTTTGATATAGTGCTTCGGGAAATGTCCGTGGGTGGAAAACGAATCGCCATTTACTCTGTCAATGGGATGGTCAACTCCCAAGTGGTGAGTTTGATACTCGACGCTCTAATAGACCTGGAACGTTCAGATTTAATTGTCAATGCCTTAGATAAATTGGTTAAAGGGCGGATTGTAAATTTACAAGTTTCAGATGCTCAGACCATGGATAAGGTGTTTTACTTTATTCTTTCCGGTCCGATGGCCATCTTTGTTGAGGGTCAAGATAAAGCGATTATCGTAGATGTTCGCGCCTACCCAAGTCGTCAACCAATGGAACCAGATATTGAGCGTGTGACTCGAGGATCCCGTGATGGATTTACAGAAACCCTCGTTATGAACACAGCTTTAATTCGCAGGCGTTTGCGTGATCCAAAGTTGCGGATGAAGTTAGTTCAAGTAGGAGGTCGCTCTAAGACAGACGTTTGTATTGCCTTTATTGAAGATGTCACTAATTTGGATATGGTCAGAAAGATTCAAAAAGATATTCAAGCAATTAAAATAGACGGGATACCTATGGCAGAGAAAAGTGTCGAAGAATTTATTCTCGGCAGTAAATTATGGAATCCCTATCCTCGAGTACGGTATACTGAACGACCAGATGTTGCAGCAATTCATTTATTGGAAGGGTATGTGGTAATCCTGGTTGATACGTCTCCTTCTGTTATGATTGCACCCTCCACCTTCTGGAGTCACGTTCAACATGCGGAAGAATATCGCCAAGAACCGATTGTCGGGGCGTATCTGCGTTGGGTTCGATTTGGCGGGATCTTTGCAGCCCTCTTTCTGCTTCCCTTATGGTTGGGTGCTGCACTTAATCCACAATTACTACCAGGATGGTTAGATTTTATCGGCGTTACCAAAGCAGCTAAAATTTCCTTACTTGCCCAAGTCTTAATTGCTGAATTTGGGGTAGATCTCTTAAGGCTAGGTACAATTCATACCCCGGGCCCTTTAGGAACGGCGCTGGGTTTAATTGCAGCGTTTATGTTAGGGGATATTGCGGTAAAGGTAGGATTGTTTTCCCCGGAAGTGGTAATGTATATTGCCATTGTTTCCGTGGGAACGTTTGCAACGCCCAGTTACGAGTTGGGATTAGCAAATCGGTTATCGCGGTTATTTCTTGTCATTATGACAGGTCTCTTTAATTTTTGGGGATTTTGGATCGGCACTGCCCTTGTCTTTTTTCTCTTATGGCGGACAAAATCGTTTGGCGTGCC
>JAJYAS010000778.1 GCA_021779415.1 Bacillota bacterium | reverse complement strand
GAAGTCATACGACTTATAGACGAACAGGGAAAGCTGACGGAAGAACTGTCTACCCAAATAATGTCTGCGACTGTTCTTCAGGATGTTGAAGATCTCTACCGACCCTATAAACAAAAACGCCGTACAAGGGCGACGATCGCTAAGGAAAAGGGCCTTGAGCCATTGGCGGAATGGTTATTAGTGCAATATATCAGAGGAGATCCTCAAGTTGAAGCAGAGAAATATCTGAATCCTGAATTAGACGTTAATTCCTCGGAGGAAGCTTTAGCTGGTGCTATGGATATTATCGCCGAGACGATTGCCGATGATGCAACTCTTCGAAAACGGATTAGACAAGAAACCTTTCGGATTGCGGATGTCGTTGCTGCCTCGATTGCGAAGAAGGCGAAAGAGCGGTCACCCTTCGAAATGTATTACGATTATCGGGAGCCGGTTCGGAAAATTCCTCCGCATCGTATTCTAGCCCTTAATCGAGGAGAAAAAGAAGAGTTTCTTTCAGTTAAAATCGAAGCTCCGCAAGAAACCCTGCATAGGCTTCTTGAATTGCGCTATGTCAAAACGGGGCCGTGTGCACCATGGGTTCAAAAAGCGGCACTTGACGCTTATAAACGATTGATTGAACCCTCGATCGAACGGGAAGTACGTGCTGAACTGTCTTCTCAGGCTGAAGAACAAGCCATTAAAGTATTTGCCGCAAATCTGCGCCAACTCTTACTTCAACCACCAGTCCGGGGGAAAATGGTGCTAGGACTTGATCCGGGGTTTATTTCAGGCTGTAAGTGGGCAGTTGTCGATGAAACGGGAAAACTCCTGAAGGTTGGAGTTATTTACCCACATCCGCCGCAGAAGAAACGACAAGAGGCTAAAGAAATATTACGGAAGGCGATTGCAGAGTTTGATGCTAATCTTATTGCCATCGGAAATGGTACCGCTTCTAGAGAAACGGAAGAGGTCGTGGCAGAAATGATTCGGGAAGATGGGATGACGGCAGAATTCATTTTGGTGAGTGAAGCTGGGGCATCGGTGTACTCCGCCTCTAAACTCGCGGGGGATGAATTTCCAGACTTCGATCTTTCTCTACGCAGCGCAGTGTCTATTGCTAGAAGGCTACAAGATCCTTTAGCAGAACTCGTGAAGATCGAACCGAAAGCTGTAGGAGTCGGACAATATCAGCATGATGTTCAGCCGAAACGCTTAGAGGAGTCTCTCCATGGAGTCGTGGAATCCTGTGTGAATGTCGTTGGGGTGGATTTAAACACAGCCTCAGTCTCATTGCTTCAATATGTTGCTGGGTTAAAGCCAGCTGTTGCCAAGAATGTCGTTGCATGGCGGGATGAACATGGTAAATTTACCCGTCGTGATCAGCTCAAAAAAATCCCACGCTTAGGAGCCCAAACGTATATTCAATGTGCGGGGTTTATTCGCCTGCCGGATGGAGTTAATCCTTTGGAAAACACACCTGTTCATCCGGAATCGTATGAGCTGGCGGAAAATATCCTAAAAAAACTTGGGCACACTTCAGGGGATTTGCGAGCGAGGCTCGCTGAAGTGCGCAAGAAGCTGGCTGTATTAGAGGCTCAAGAGTTGGCCACTGAATTTGGTGCCGGGGTTCCGACGATTCGAGATATTTTAGACGCTCTGCAAAGGCCCGGTAGAGATCCGCGGGAGGATTTGCCACGACCGTTACTTCGGCGAGATGTCACTCGCCTGGAGGATCTCAGCGAAGGGATGGTTTTAGAGGGGACAGTACGCAATGTTGTGGATTTCGGAGCGTTTGTGGATATCGGTGTGAAGCACGATGGGTTGGTTCATATTTCCCAGTTGTGTGATAAGTTCATCAAACATCCTATGGAAGCAGTCGCAGTAGGGGATATTGTCAAGGTGCGTGTGATCGGGATAGATAAGGCGAGAGAGCGTGTGAGTCTCTCCATGCGGGATCTTTTGACCACGATTAAGCCTGCCTGATTTTTGGACTTTGAGGATTTACCAGAACAAAGAGCAAGAGCTACTATTTAAGTGGCTTTTGCTCTTTTGGGTGTGCCACGTATGGCGATTATGAACCCTCTCGATACTTGATGGCTGAGATACAAGGGTTCGTTGCCAGTAACTTTTGATGACTGATATCCACAAGAGTTGTTCCCTGTAATAAGAGACAAAATGATTTTGTGATCTCCGGATCAAATTGTGTTCCTGGACATCTATATCATAGTTCAAAACCTTACAACGATACATCGCTTAGTCATTGCATTATTAATCTCAAAGTTGTGTGCAAATGACTAGAGTCTGATATAATATTCAAATGGGTCAACATAAATTTGAAAAAATGGAAATGAGGATCACCTAACGTGCGGAATGACCAAAAAAGGCGTTTGCAGGGGGTTGGAGCTGTCCTTGTGGCAGGAACCGGTTACGCCTTAATGTCCATACTAGTTAAGGGGGCTTTCCAACTTGGGCTTGGACCAATTCAGGTGATTGCTCTACAATCGTGGATTGCATCGATCCTCCTACTTTTTTATGCTGTGTTTTTTAAACGAGAGGTATTTATAGTTCCACTTCGAACTTTGTGGTTACTAGCCTTACAAGGCTTGGTCGGCGCCTTGGGAACCAGCCTCTTATACGCGTATGCGCTCATGTTTCTTCCTGTCTCTGTGGCGATCTTACTTCTTTATCTTTATCCGGCGTTAGTTTTAGCGGCGGGGGTAATAATTTGGCACAAAAAGGTTGGCCGCCAAGAGCTGGTAGCTTTTCTTTTAACCTTGTCAGGAACCACGCTGGCAAGTGGAATTTTCTCGGGAGTGAGTGAAGTCGCACTAGTAGGGATCATTCTGGGTTT
>JAJYAS010000777.1 GCA_021779415.1 Bacillota bacterium | reverse complement strand
AGAAAAATGGCTTCAGTTCTCGTCTCTACGCTATTGGTAGGGGCACTTGTTGTGACCGGATGTGGAACCAAAACGGCAGCTCCGAGCACAACTGGGAGCTCAGGAACTTCTGGGAGTGGAGACGTAATCAAAATCGGTGTGTTCGAACCAATGACAGGGGCGAATGCTGCCGGGGGTGCGTTAGAAGTTGAAGGGATTAAACTGGCTAACAAACTCTATCCTGAGGTTCTGGGCAAAAAAATTGAATTAGTGACGGTAGACAATAAGTCGGATAAGGTTGAGGCCGCTAGCGCAGCTTCTCGTCTCGTGGAAAAAGAAAAAGTCTCGGCGATCATCGGAAGTTGGGGAAGCTCACTTTCTATGGCAGCAGGAGATATTGTAAAGAAAGCAAAAGTTCCGACCGTAGCGGCTTCTGCAACCAACCCACTGGTCACTGAAAACAACAATTATTATTTCCGGGTATGTTTTATTGATCCGTTTCAAGGGAAAGTTATGGCCAACTATGCTTTCAATAAGCTAAAGGCAAAAAAAGTGGCAATTGTCCAAGAAGTCTCTAGCGATTATTCGATTGGGCTTGCTAAATTTTTCACAGATTCCTTTAAACAACTGACTGGAGATCAAAATGCGATTGTTGGTGTGGCAAACTATAATACAGGTGACCAAGACTTCTCGGCACAGCTCACCAATTTAAAAGCAACTAATCCGGATGTGATCTTTGCTCCAGGCAACTTTACAGAATCCGCACTTCTCATTAAGCAAGCACGCCAACTCGGAATCACAGTTCCCATTATTGGCGGAGATACATGGGAGACTCCTGAATTTATCGATATCGGCAAACAAGCGGTTGAAGGCGCTATCTTCTCAACGTTCTTTACTTCAGAGAAACCGATTACGCCTGAATCCGAAAAGTTCTTGGCAGAATACCGTAAAGAAAACCCGGGCAAAGAACCGGCTGCAGTTACCGCCCTCGGTTATGATGCGTATCTCGTAATCCTGGATGCTATGACAAAAGCTAACTCCTCAGACCCAGTTAAAGTGAGAGACCAACTGGCTAAAACGAAAGACTTCCCCGGAGCAGCAGGTATGATTACCTTTGATGAGAATGGGAATGCAGTAAAAGATGCAGTTATCAAGCAAGTGAAGAACGGAAAGTTCACTTACTTGGATCTTGTCAAAGCCCAATAACGTTGGCAGAATCCTCAAATTGGGGACACGCTAGCAAAGCTTGGTTACCGATACGCTTTCCTTCGCAGTAAGGGAAGCGTATCTCTTATGAGCTGATTTGCCCGCTTTGTTTCGCATTATTAATAAAAATAAAGGACAACGAGGTGATAAACTAAGGTGATGAGCTTTAGTACGTTTTTACAGCATTTAGCCAATGGAATTTCCTTGGGTAGCTTGTATGCCTTGGTTGCCATCGGCTATACCATGGTCTACGGAACCCTACGTCTCATAAATTTTGCTCATGGCGATGTTTTTATGATGACGACGTATTTCGCCTTTTATGGTGTCTCTACATTTATGCTTCCTTGGTATGTTTCCTTTATCGTGGCTATGATCTTAACGGCGGCCTTGGGAATGCTGCTAGAAATGGGAGCTTACAGACCCCTGCGCGACGCACCGAAGATTTCCATTATGATTTCGGCAATTGGCGCGTCCTTCTTACTTGAGAACCTGGCGGTTGTGTTATTCGGTGGACGCCCCAAGGCGTTTCCTTCGGTCAAACTTCTAACAGACAGCATCCAGCTTGGAACGGTTTCGATCCAAAGGCTGACTTTTGTTATCCCAATTGTAACCATCGTTTTCCTCATTGGACTACTTTATTTAATCAACCATACCAGAACCGGTATGGCTATGCGAGCAGTGGCTAAAGATTATGAAACGGCAGGAATTATGGGTGTGAATGTCAACCGGACTATTTCCCAGACATTTGCGCTTGGTTCCGTACTAGCAGCGGTTGGTGGACTTATGTGGGGGCTCAAGTTCCCGCAGATTGCCCCACTGATGGGGGTCATGCCAGGCCTGAAAGCGTTTATTGCAGCGGTTATCGGCGGGATTGGTAATATTAAAGGGGCTGTAATTGGCGGATTCATTCTAGGGATTGGGGAAATCCTGATTGTGGCTTTTCTCCCCAGCTTAAGTGGCTACAGGGATGCGTTTGCGTTCATCTTCCTCATTGTCATTCTGTTATTTAAGCCGACGGGGATTACCGGCGAGAAAATAGCGGAGAAGGTGTAACTATGAAACGAAAAAATACGCTTCTAACTGTGCTTGCGATTTTCATATTATTTGGCTTAGTATATCTAGCGGATCAGAATCTAGATTCATATTCAACGAGGATCTTAAACCTTTGCGCCATATACGTGGTTCTGGGTTTAAGTATGAATTTAATTAATGGTTTCACAGGACTATTTTCGCTGGGACACGCCGGGTTTATGGCAGTGGGCGCCTATACTACGGCTATTCTCACGATGTCGAATACTGTAAAGGGGCAAAACTTCTTCATGGTCCCCATGATGAAACCCTTGGACACGACGCATGTGCCGTTTTTCTTGGCGCTCTTAATCAGCGGGATTTTCTCTGGCGCAGTCGGTTATCTAATCGCTGCCCCTGCATTAAGATTGCGAGGGGATTACTTGGCGATTGCTACGTTAGGATTTGCGGAGATTATCAGGGTTATTTTCACAAATACTCAAAGTATCACGAATGGAGCACTTGGTCTCAAAGGGATTCCAGCTTCGGCGAATATTTGGTGGACCTTTGGGGTAGCCACTGTGACCGTGCTCTTTATTGGCTCGCTCATAAACAGCAGTTATGGCCGGGCGTTTAAGGC
>JAJYAS010000776.1 GCA_021779415.1 Bacillota bacterium | reverse complement strand
TATACAAGTTGTTCGTTGGTAGGTAAGCGTAAAATAAGGCCATCTTTAACCAGATCGGTTTAGCTGCTAATTTCTCTACTCATAACCCAAAGTGGAGGGAGAGCAATGGCCAAAGGAAAACCAGAGTCTGATTGGAAAGAGAAAATACTTGCATGGCAAGCTAGCCAGCAAAGTCCTACTGCTTGGTGTCTGGAGAACAAAATTCCTATTACAACCTTTTATGGCTGGAAGAGTCGCTTTAAAAGGTTAAATTCTACCAAAATTCCAACCAAAATACCTGCAAGCAAAGTAAAACCCGGGTTTGTTGAACTTAAGGACGCCAAGCCTTCCGGTATGGGAATCTCATTAGAATATCATGGAGCACTCATTCACCTTGAACAAGGCTTTGACCCAATTGTTTTAAGACGTTGCCTTGACTGTTTGAGAGGTGCGTTATGCTAGCAATCTCTGGTAATGCTCGCATCTTTCTATTTCAAAAACCGGTGGACATGCGCAAAGGTATCGAAGGGCTTTCTATTCTTGTAGAACAGGATTGTCCTGATGAATTGACGTCCGGCGCTTATTTTGTTTTTATTAATCGCTTAAAGGACAGGATAAAAGTCCTTTACTGGGATCATGATGGGTTTGCCATCTGGTGGAAACGACTTGAAAAAGGAAGTTTTCGTCTTCTCGGAATCGATCGGGATTTGATTGATCGGAAAGAATTTTTCATGCTGCTAGAAGGTATCACACCAAAGAAAATTCAGAAGCGTTTTAGGGTGCGTTAGAACAGGATTTTTTTGTGAAATCTTTGCATTTTTCTCTTAAAAATTAAGAGGATTTTTGCTATAATTCGTTCATTATGACAGCGTCGACAATACCACTAGAACAATACATAGCCGAAAACTCTCAGCTCAAGAAAACTATCGAGTCCTTGACTGGAGAGGTTAGCCAATTGAAAGAACAGTTGGAGTGGTTCCGCCGTCAAATCTTTGGTCAAAAATCTGAGAAAATCGTCGCTTTGATTGGAAGCGAACAACTTTCTCTCCCTCTAGAGTTTCCTCCCAAGCCGGAAGAAGAAATTGAAGTCATTCCCCCTCGTTTGAGAAAAAAGCCAAATAGAGATGGTCAAGACAAGATAACCCTTCCGGAGGACCTCCCAACCGAACAACATATTATCGATCTTCCCGAGTCTGAAAAAATTTGCCCGGTGACAGGTAAACCCTTAGTTAAAATCGGGGAAGAGATTACACAGAAGCTGGCATACAAGCCTGGTCGCCATTTTATTAAAAAAATTATCCGCCCCAAGTATGCGTCTCCTGCAGATCCTGACGCTGGAGTCAAAACGGCATTTCTGCCGGAAGCATTGTTAACACGCTGCCAGGCTGATGAGAGTTTTCTTGCAGACCTTCTGGTTAAAAAATTTGCCGATCATCTCCCCCTCTATCGCCAATCAGAGATTCTAGCACGTGAAGGCATAAGCATAAGCCGTCAAATCCTCAGTCAATGGGTTATACGCAGTAGCCTAGCTTTGAAGCCTTTGTATAATGAGATGTCAAAACAAGTACTCAAAAGCGACAATATCTTCTTTGATGAGACTCCACTAGACATGCTTGCACCTGGCAAAGGGAAAACTCATCAAGCCTATATGTGGGTTTTGGTCGGAGGTAAAGCAGCCAATCCGGCATATCGCATTTACAATTTCAGAACAAACCGTTGTCATAGAAATGCCGAAGAGATCCTAAAAGGATATCGCGGTGTGCTCCATTCGGATAAATATGGAGCGTACGAAACTTTAGCTAATCAGAAACAATTCATTTGGTGCCCTTGCTGGGCGCACATTCGGCGTAAATTTTTTGATGCCGAAGCTGGGGACCCCGCTTTTCGAGCATGGGTTTTGCGAAAGATGAAATATTTATTCATGCTCGAACGTGTTGCGTGGGCGCGTTCTGAAGAGGAACGCTTGCGAATAAGGCAAAAAAGTGAAGTACCGATCATCGATGAGTTGATAAATAAGATTAAGGAAAGACTAGTCAATGGTAAGTTGCTGCCCAAGTCTAAATTCCGCGAGGCTTTAGGATATTTTTGCAGTCTGATCCCGCATCTGAAAAACTACACTCAGCATGCTTGGGCGCGACTTGATAATAATCCAGCTGAAAGAGCTGTAAGACCGCTGGCAATTGGCCGCAAAAATTGGCTATTCGTAGGCAATGAAGAAGGTGGAGAATCTGCAGCGATAGCATTGTCGCTCATACAAAGCTGTCGTGCGATGGAAATCAATCCACGTGTTTATCTTGAGGATGTAATGAGGCGGTTGCAAAGTCATCCTGCCAGCAAGCTTTGCGAATTGCTCCCAGGCAACTGGGTTGCTGCCAAGCATTCTTCTTAAAAATGTCATCACTCGCGGTTCCGATTTTCCTTTGGTCATTGCTCTCCCTTCACTTTTGGTTATGAGTAGAGAAAATAGCGGCTAAACCAGTCTGGTTAAAGATGGCCTTATTTCACGCTGACATTGAAATTCTACTCCCGGAGGGCTTGGTGTCCTTAAGTTCGATAAACTCAGGCTTCATTATGCTTGCAGGTTTTCTTGTTGGAATTTTTGTAGAGTTTAACCTTTTAAGGCGGCTCTTCCACCCGTAAAAGGTTGTAATAGGAATTTTGTTCTCTTGACACCAAGCAGCAGGACTTTGCCGACTGGCTTCCCATGCGAGTATTTTCTCTCTCCAATTTGACTCAGGTTTTCCTTTGACCATTGATCTTCCTCCACTTTTGGTTGTGAATGGAGAAAATAGCAGTTAAACCGATCTGGTTAAAGATGGCCTTATTTTACGCTTACTTTGGTAGAGTCGGTCCGTACTT
>JAJYAS010000775.1 GCA_021779415.1 Bacillota bacterium | reverse complement strand
ATAACCTAAGACGATATTCTTGGCCTCAAAAATCACTTTTCCTGACGCTCGAGCTTCCCTGAATTTAAACGATGGTTTAATCTTCTCCCTCGGTTTTTCAATCAGATCCATCTTTTCCAACTGTTTCTGCCGACTCTTAGCTCGCCCCGTCGTGGAAATCCGGGCTTTATTCCGAGCTATAAAGTCTTCTAGTCGGTCCACTTCTTTTTGCTGCTTATCGTATGCTTTAATCTCCTGAACTTTTCGGAGTTCCGCAAGAGCCATAAATTGCTCATAATTTCCCGTATAACGTGTTAGCACCGCGTTTTCCACATGATAAATAACATTGACAACATCATTCATGAACGGAACATCATGGGATACCAAGATAAACGCATTTTCATACTGAATAAGGTAACGTTTCAACCACTCTATATGATCCGCATCTAAAAAGTTCGTCGGTTCGTCCAGGATCAAAATGCTCGGATTTTGAAGCAGTAGTTTGGTGAGTAAGACCTTTGTTCTTTGTCCTCCGCTTAAATCAGCGACATCCTTCTCCAAACCGACTTCTCCGAGTCCCAGTCCATTGGCGACTTCCTCAATCTTTGCATCAATCATGTAAAATCCGTTGTGTTCGAGGATGCTCTGAATTTCTCCCACATCCTCCAAAAGCTTGGTCATTTCTTCTTCAGAGACGCTGTCGTTGCCCATTTTGTCATACAGTTCTAGCGTCTCAGCTTCCAGATCGAACATCCCTTGAAAGGCCTCTTTCAGAACGTCCCGAATCGTTTTTCCTTTAGTCAAAACGGCGTGCTGATCCAGGTACCCGACAGTCACTCGATTTGACCATTCAACTTTCCCCTTATCCGGCATGAGCTTACCTATAATGATATCAAGAAACGTCGTTTTGCCTTCTCCGTTAGCCCCTACCAGGCCCACGTGCTCTCCCTTTAATAAGCGAAAACTGACCTCCTCTAAGATTTTTCGTCCTCCAAACCCATGGCTGACATTTTCTACATTTAATATGCTCATATGACTCGACTTCTCTCCTTACAAGCTAGATATTGGATTTTATTTATCAAACATTCCGCCGACTTTACGCCGTTTAATTCCTTTCCTTCGCTCCCCGATCTTCTGTGTGGCTTTCAACGGCCCTCCCTGTTGAGAACTCTTTAGTTTCTTCTCTTCAATGACCCTTTTCATAGCTTCTAAACTCTTCTCATCCATAGTGCATCCTCCAAAATTTCAAAGTTCTACCGTCCTTGTGCCTTGCTTAACCTACCCCTTACTCTGGGCAATTTTCTCTGCTAATTCATTCAAATACGTCCAACGTTCTAGCATGTCATCTAGTTTCTGTTCGAGGGTTCGTTGCAAGGCTACTAACTCCGTTAGCTTGCCAAAATCACTACCCACATCATTCATATGTTGATTATTTTTCTGAAGTTCCTCTTCCACCTGAGCAATTTGAGCGTCAATTTGGGCAAAATCCTGTTGCTCTTTAAAGGTCATCTTCAGCGGACGTTCTTTCTTCCTCTCAGATTCAACCTTTTCCGCCTGGACGTCGCAGTGTTTCGATTTTGTTAGAGTAGCTAATAAAGCCGCCTGCTGAGCAACCTGCGCTGCCTCTTGCTCAGCCGCATACACCTGCTCACGATAGTCTGAGTAATTTCCCACATACGACCGAATGGTCCCCTCTCCTTCAAAGGAGAAGATCTTATCTGTCACTCGGTCGAGGAAATACCGATCATGGGAAACCGCGATCACCGCACCTGGAAATTCATCGAGATAGCCTTCTAAAATAGTTAGAGTTTGAATGTCCAAATCATTGGTGGGTTCGTCCAAAAGAAGAACATTTGGAGCCGACATCAAGATCCGCAAAAGATAGAGCCTTCGTTTTTCCCCTCCAGAAAGTTTGCCAATCTGCGTCCATTGAATAGCTGGTGGAAACAAGAAGCGTTCCAACATTTGAGAGGCTGTTAAAAAACCACCATCGGACGTAGGAATCACCTCTGCCACCGCTTTAATCTCATCGATCACACGAATGTCCGGATTCAGATACGTGTTTTCTTGCGCAAAATACCCCATATTGACCGTAGAGCCCCGTTCTATGCTACCGCCATCCGGTGTCAGTCGACCAGCGATCAAGTTCAACAAGGTCGACTTGCCACTTCCATTGGGTCCAATAATCCCAATCCGGTCTTCCCTCAAGAGAACATAATTGAAATCTTTGATCACAGTCCCTCTGTCGGGAAACCCTTTACTTACATGGGAACATTCTAAAATTTTCTTTCCTAAGCGAGAAGCCCCTGTCGGCATTTCAATCCGATCCGTAGAATCCGAAGGTTTATCCGCCTGCAACTTTTCGAAACGATCAATCCTCGCCTTTTGCTTGGTTGTCCGGGCTCTAGCTCCCCGTCGCATCCAAGCCAGTTCATTGCGAAAGAGATTTTGGCGTTTTTTCTCAGTTGCCTCCTCTTGCTCTTCTCTCTCAGCCTTTAATTCTAAAAATCGGCTATAATTCCCAGGATAGGGATAGAGTTTTCCTTGATCCAGCTCCAATACCCGACTAACGACGCGATCTAAAAAGTACCGATCATGCGTAATCATAACCAGTGCACCTTTGCGTTTATTTAAATACTGTTCCAGCCAGTCCACCGTGTCATTGTCAATGTGGTTCGTCGGCTCATCTAAGGTGAGTATATCGGTAGGGTTAATGAGCGCACTCGCCAAAGCGACTCGTTTTCTCTGTCCACCAGACAAAGTCCCCACTAAAGTATCAAATTTAGATATTCCCAGTTTCGTTAAGATAGCCTTAGCCTCGTTTTCCAATTGCCATGCATCTAGTTCATCCATCTGTTG
>JAJYAS010000774.1 GCA_021779415.1 Bacillota bacterium | reverse complement strand
ACGGTCACAGAAGCCACTCCAGGCATGGCTTCTATCTTGCTTTTTAAAGCCTGTACTTCTGGCTGAGTTGCGCTATTTTGCACAAAAGTGGCAATTTCCAGTTGGGATTCGAATGATTTCGCCATATTAGAGGCATTCGCCAAGAAATATATTGAAAAGCCTAGGATCACAAGAGAAACCATCACGGTTAATACCGACGCAATACTAAGCCAGGGATTACGTTTCATGGAATTAAACGTCTCACGCAGAATATAACGGGTTGAATTAAGCGTCATAGCCATATCCTCCCTGCTCTTCGTCTCGCGCTACCCGTCCGTCTTCGATGGCAATGACTCGCTTTTGCATCTTGTTCACAATCGCTCGAGCATGAGTGGCCATGACCACAGTTGTCCCTCGTTTATTAATGTTGTACAGAAGATCCATGATTTCCCATGCAGTATCTGGGTCCAAGTTACCAGTAGGTTCGTCAGCCACAAGGAGTGCCGGGTTGTTAATAATAGCTCGTGCCACACAGACCCTTTGCTGCTCCCCCCCTGACAACTCATGCGGAAAAGAATTCTCTTTGGCAGCAAGTCCGACCATTTCCAGCGACGCACGTGTACGGCCCTGAACCTCGCTTTTGGCGACTCCGATCACTTCAAGAGCAAACGCCACATTCTCAAAAACTGTTTTAGTCGGTAACAACTTGAAGTCCTGAAAAATCACCCCAATACTACGACGTAAATAGGGCACTTCCCGTTCTTTCATTCGCACCAAATTTTTACTATTAATCTGAACCTGTCCCCGAGTCGGGGTTTCATCACGATAAAGTAATTTTATCAGCGTCGATTTGCCAGCTCCGCTGGGACCCACTAAAAAAACGAAGTCCCCTTTGCCAATTTTAAGATTGACATTAACAAGAGCTTTGGCACCGTTCTGATAAATCTTGGACACATTTGTCAATTGTATCATACTGTCCTCCTTGATTTTCGCACGCCTCACTCTTTTTCCCATAACTCTTATACCATTCGACACGCGTCGTAGATTTCCTCTTGCCCTCTTTAATACGAGTACTGAAAACAGCATACTATATTCGTAACTGTAAAAGGTCATTTTACTGACCAAAACAGAGGGACTAGCCTTCCCAAAAAGCTAGCCCCCTATCAAACTGAAAAGCAAAACCAGTTTTTGCTAAATTAGCTCAGTTTTTTAGTTAAAACTTCACGTACGGCTTTAACTAAATTCTCCTTGGTTAGCCCAAACTTCTCCAGCAGTTCTTGTGGACGGCCTGACTCTCCGAACGTGTCTTCAAGTCCGACGCGAACCATTGGTGTGGGCTGTTTCTCACCTAACACTTCGGCAATTGCACTTCCCAATCCCCCGATGATGTTGTGCTCTTCTGCCGTCACAACGGCTTTCGTTTGCTTGGCAACTCGTACAATCGTTTCTTCATCCAAAGGTTTCACAGAGGCGACATTGACGATGCTCACGCTGATCCCCTCAGCTTCTAGTTGTGTAGCCGCTTCTAAAGCCATGGAAACCATCACGCCATTAGCCATGATGGCAACGTCTGTCCCTTCTCTTAAAACATTCGCTTTCCCGATTTCAAAGTGATAACCTTCGTCGAAGAGAACAGGAAGCGCCAAGCGCCCCATTCGAATATATACCGGGCCTTGATATTCAGCAGCCGCTAAAACCACCTGGCGAGTTTCTTCCCCATCGGCGGGAACTAATACCACCATGTTCGGAACAGCACGCATAATCGCCACGTCCTCAATGGCCTGATGTGAACCTCCGTCTTCCCCTACCGTAATTCCAGCGTGGGTAGCGGCAATTTTAACATTAAGTTTTGGATAAGCAATCGAGTTGCGAATTTGCTCAAAGGCTCGTCCCACTGCAAAAATTGCAAAGGTACTCGCAAACGGAATTTTGCCCGCAGTTGCTAGCCCAGCAGCCGTTCCTAAGAGGTTCGCCTCCGCTATGCCCATGTTAAAGAATCGTTCCGGATACTTTTTGCCAAAGTCGGCAGTTTTAGTCGACTTCGAGAGATCGGCGTCCAAGACAACAACCTTCGGATTTCCCGTTCCAAGAGTCAGAAGAGCTTTGCCATACGCATCACGTGTCGCTATTTTATCAGCCAAGGTTTGCAGCCTCCTCTCGTAATTCTTTCAGGGCTTGCTCGCCTTGTTCCACACTAGGTGCATTGCCATGCCAACCCGCTTGGTTTTCCATAAAGGAAACCCCTTTGCCCTTCACGGTTTTGGCAATGATGATACTCGGTTTTCCTTTAACCTGTTTTGCCTCGGCATACGCCGCAAGCAAAGCATCGACATCATGCCCATCCACTTCAATCACGTGCCAGCAAAATGCCCGCCACTTTTCAGCAAGTGGAGCAGAACACATAACACTATCTGTTGCCCCATCAATTTGCAGTCCATTAAAATCCAGGATTGCTGTGACATTATCCAGTTTGTAGTGGGCTGCTGCCATCGCCGCTTCCCACACTTGGCCTTCTGCAACCTCACCATCACCGAGGAGGACAAACACTCGATAATCTTTAGTATCCAACTTTGCCGCCAAAGCCATTCCATTGGCCACTGAAAGCCCTTGCCCTAAGGAACCTGTGGACATATCCACACCAGGGGTTCTCTTCATATCAGGATGCCCCTGGAGCATACGACCCGTTTGACGAAGTCCTTGCAACTCTTCCTTAGGGAAATACCCCTTCTCAGCTAGAGCGGAATATAATACGGGAGCTGCATGCCCTTTCGATAAAACGAAACGGTCACGATCTGCCCAATGCGGATCCTCCGAATTTATGCTCATTTCTTGGAAAAATAGCGTTGCTACAATATCCGCG
>JAJYAS010000773.1 GCA_021779415.1 Bacillota bacterium | reverse complement strand
ACACAGCACCTAATAGCTTGCTGAATAAACCATACTCCGGATTGAGCATAAACCGCCAGGAAAAGCCGATCAAAGCTGGACTCATGGCGAAAGGAATAATTAAGAGACCCCGGATAACCGACAAATACGGTTTGTTTTTACTGAGCAACAGCGCTATTGCCATGCTTATAGTCAAGGATAATACCACCGTAAGGCCGGTAAAAATCAGGGTTACCTTTACACTGTTCCAAAAACCGGAATCATGAAAGGCCTGAACGTAATTGCTTAGGCCTATGAACGGACCCATCGTTAGCGAGTTCATTAGGTTCCAATTATGCAGACTTATCCAAAAGGACTGAATAAAAGGATAAAAGGACGTTGCAGCTATTACGATTAATGCAGGCAGAAGCAGAATATATTTTAAATATTTGTCACGCATCATTACTCACCTCGCCAAGTTACAGTAAATAAATACATCGTTTACTGCCTACTCTATTTGCAAAACTATAAGAGGCGGGTAAAAAAGCGGCTGTGACCTGACTCAAATGGAATTATACCCGCCTCTTAATTTAAAAAGTCTTGACTCTATTTATAGTACCCTGCATTCTGCATAATGGTCTGAACACTGTTGGCGGCCTGATCCAATGTAGCTTGTACTGGCGCTCCGGAAGCTATACTGGATATTGCGGCACTCAACACGTCTGAAACTTGAGGCCATTGAGGGGTTTGGGGCATGATACGGGATGACGCAAGGCTTTTTGCGCCAATGGCATAGAACCCATTGGATAGCTTGTTGAGTTCAGTATCCTGCAAGTTAGGAGTTTGAACAATGACTATGTCATGCTGATCACTTGGACTAGTGTTTGTCAGGGAATCCATGACAATATTCTTTTCCAGATCGGGATTGCTGACCCACTTAAGGTATTCCCAAGCGGCTGCCTGATGTTTGGAATCTTTCATGATTCCCAGGGGAAGGTCAATCGCATATGTTGCGGTACCTTGGCCCTGCCATTGTGGGATAGACACAAAACCGATATTGGAGGCAACCCCGGGAGCGGTGGCTTTGGGATTTGTCAAGTCGGAATAATGCCACCACCAACCCATAACCATAGCCGATTTACCTTGTGCTACAGAGTTGAAAGCATCATATTCGTTAAAGGAGACCGATCCTGGTGCTGCAGCTTTGTCTTTTAATAAAAGGTCAACGTAGCGTTGGGTAGCTTGGACCCCCTGCTGATTGTTAAAAATAGGTTTCCACTGGCTGTCAAATATGTTACCGCCGTTACTCCATAAATAGTCAGTCCAAAGGGCCAGGTTTTGTCCGTCATTACCTTTACCATAGTACATAGCGATGCCGTTCGTATTGGTTTTTTGCGAGATGGTTGTGGCATCGTTTTCTAATTCGGTCCAGGTTGTTGGCGGAGTTAAATTGAGTTTTTGGAAGATATCCTTTCTGTAAAACAGCATTTGGGTATGCCCTCGTAAGGGAATCCCGTAGGTCTGTCCGTCAATGGTGATACCTTGGCGATATGCGCTGGGATATTTTGATAAATTGACCTTGTCCCGTGCAACTAAAGAATCTAAAGGTTGTAAATAATTTTTAAGTGAAGGTCCCCAGGAATCTTGGTAGTTGACAACGTCATAATACCCGGTATTGGCCACTCCTTCTGTGGTAATCTTTTGCAACAGGTTGCCGTAAGGCACATAGATGTAATCTACTTTAATTCCAGTGAGGTTCGTAAATTCTGATGTCCTGGCCTGGATAGCATTATATTGGTTGGCATTAGGCAAAAGAATTCTTATTGTTTGCCCAGTAAAAGGCTTATTGGCCAAGAGACCATATGTTGTGAGCGTAGTCGGAGTAGAACTAGCCCCAGCCTTTGTCCCCTGTTGATTTTGAGTACCGCACCCGGCCAATGCCCCAACCATAACTAAAGATAAAGCTATGCTCACCAATACTCTAAGCCTTTTGATTTTTACCATCTCATTCCATCCTTTCAACTGTCGAAGTTTTAAGAAACTAAATAATGCATTACGTCATAAAATATCCCCTTTCAATAATGTCTGATAAAGTAAAAGAATATCAAGAAAACACTAATATTAAGTAAAGCAAAAAGCATGCCATATCTATCTGAATATTCGCATTAATAATTATGTGCATTTTTCCGCCTTATCACCTTATCTTTAACATTGGTTACACCCATTTATCTCGATTTAATGATGTAATATGGCATCGTTTTATGAAAGAATGCATCACGGGGTCTACCATGAGTTCCCGGTAGATGTCAAGGTAATTGTCGCATTTGACTAATATTATTCTATCGACAAATGGTCCATCAAAATAAGCCCAGGACGCTCGGCGCTGACAGAAGGAACATTTGGATATGCTTCTTAAAGGTCTCTTCAGGAATTCCTGTCTAATGCTGGATTTGGTTAAATGTTTGATTGTTTAGCGGTAGCATCTTTGCAATGGTGGAGTCTTTCAGGTATTTTGAATATGCCATGTCGTATTCTCCTCCAAAGTTCACACTAATAATACTTCTCTTTTTCCCCTACCACAACTACTCTAACACATTGCATCCGCAGGTTAGATATTTTGGTCCTACAAACTAATCAGGACGCAATCGTGTAGGAGGGGGTGACTAACCCCCGTCCTCTCACACCACAGTGCTACCGTTCGGTACACGGCGGTTCGGTTGAAAATAAGATGTGCCTATGGCTATGCATAGCATATCGCCCACTATCAGGGCACGCTACGGTCTTACACCGATTAGATTACGCCCCTGGGCGAACTAAAAAAACGAGCCGAGCATATAGCTCAGCTCTTTATAATAGGCTCTCGGAATTTCAGTGAAGGAAAT
>JAJYAS010000772.1 GCA_021779415.1 Bacillota bacterium | reverse complement strand
TAGAAAATCGGATTATCCAAGTCGATAATTTTTTGAATCACCAATTAGATATTACATTGTTTAATGAAATAGGTAAGGAATTCAAACGCAGGTTTTCAAGTAAAGAAGTAACAAAAATAGTAACCATCGAAACCTCTGGTATTGCCATTGCCTGTATAGCAGCACAATACTTTAACAATGTACCCGTCGTATTTGCCAAAAAACATGCGGGCCTTAATATGAACCAAGATGTTTACGAAGCAAAGGTTTATTCTTATACTAAAGATCAGGAATACACCATTAAAATATCAAAAGAGTTCTTACGTCCGAATGACAAAGTGTTAATTATTGATGATTTCTTAGCTAGCGGAAGTGCACTTATGGGATTGGTTAGTTTATTATCTCAAAGTGGCGCGGAGATTTCCGGAGCGGGTATCGTCATAGAAAAAACATTTCAAGAGGGTAGAAACCTCATACAAGAAAAGGGCATTCAGCTAGAATCTTTAGCCATCATCGATTCAATAAGAGGTGGCCAGGTTTTTTTCAAATAAAACAAACTAAAGCTAGGGATTGACCCTAGCTTTAAAGCATATTTCATCGAGTACATTTTGGAGGAAAGACATTATGCTTATTCGAGAAATAGGAGCAAGAGGAGTCATTTTTACTTACGAAGATGATATTTCAGTGTATTTGATCAAAGGAGATCATAACCTTGTTTTATGTGATACACATTTAGGTCCGCTATCCATGAAGGTCATAAAAGACTATCTCGTGACTCGGATACTCCCTCAAGAACTCCTAGTCTTTAATTCTCATTCGGATTGGGATCATATCTGGGGAAATTGTGCTTTTGAGGGAGCAAAAATCATCGGGCACGAAACGACAAAAACACGCCTGCAGGAAATCGGGCAATTTGAATTGAACCGATTAAGAAAATTCCATAACGGAGAAATCGAACTTAAGTATCCGAACCTTACGTTTAGTGAAAGGCTTGCCTTGGAAGATGAGAAAGTTGAATTTATCCATGCCCCGGGGCATACAATCGACTCTTCGCTCTGCTTTGATCGGAGAGATTCAGTGTTATTTGTCGGGGATCTTGTTGAGTTTCCTATCCCCTATCTTGATTATTATGATCTTAATGCCTTTATCAAAACTCTAGAGTTAATTAAACACTTCCCCGCAGAAGTTAAACTTTCCGCTCATTCCGGTATTGTTAATGAAGACTTAATCGAACGAAATCTTTCCTATATTAAAAGGATTCAACTCAGTCAACCTATCGAACCCGAAATGATCGGTTCATCCGCCGAAGTCCATCAATACAACCTAAATAACCGTTTACTCCTCAAGTACGAACCACTGATTCGAGAAAGATTCGGCAAAAACTTTGATTATCCAACTTATAAGTCCAACTTTTTGGACTTAGGACACGTTAATTCGGAAGATTTTGAAGTAGCACTTAAAAAGTATCTTAGCGGGTTAGAACTTCCCTTCCGATAGTGATTATCAACAAGTGCCTCCCTTTCACTATAAGTGGAGTGAGAACGCTTGTTTTTTTATTGTCAGCACCTTCCGATTAACAAACTACCATAATGTTTTGCTTTTATCCGTTTTTAACGGTATGAAAATTGGCTGGTGAAGAAAAACAGCAATTAACGCACCAAGAAATGCGATTAAGGCAGAAAGCCAAAGATTCTGAACCATACCCCAACCCATATCTAACATCGCACCTGCCACTGCTGGCGCGGCCATCTGACCGATGCCAAACGCTACTGTAACAGCTCCAAACGCGGTAGGGGCTAACTGGGCTCCTACTTCATCTCCACAGGCAGCATTCATAATTGCCGGTACACTAAAAATACTCAGACCGTAAATCAAGGCGGCTGTTGCTATTGCTCCCTCCCAAGGCAAAGTTGCAAAAGCAATAAGGCAACTACCATGTATTAAGTAAACCGTAAAAAGTCCCCATCGACGTCCTATACGGTCTGAAACCCAGCCCCAAATAAACCCACTCGGCAAACTAAAAACTCCAATCCAAGACCACAATCGTCCGGCATTCACTGCAGACCAGCCTCGTGTTTCGGTTAAGTAGGCTCCAAAAAAAGTTGTAAAGATAACATAGGAAAAGCCAAAGGCAAAATATATCAGCGCTAATCTTCGTAAAACCGGTTTTTCCCTAAATATCTTAATGATCTTTTTCCATATCGATTCTGTCATTGGATTATTAGGTACTTGCGTAATGCCACTTGAATTAGCTGGTCGATCCTTTAGTTTAAAGTTGGTCCAGATTCCAATAATTATTACAGCTATACCTAAGCTAACCCAAGCTGTTCGCCAACCTTGACCACCTGGAGCAGATATCAATCTCGGTAATATAAAACCATTGATTAACAGCCCGAGACCCGAACCTGAAACTAAAAGCCCCGAGGCAAAGCCTCGACGTTGAGCTGGCACCCAAGCTACTGTCATCGCCATGACTGGTATGTTAGCTCCAGCCATTCCGACTCCAGCTAAAGCCAACCAGATCAAAGGCCAAAAAAATCCTGAACCCAACCCAGTCAAAACCATACTAAATCCTGTTAGATAGAGAGAAAAGGTAATTATCTTACTAGAGCCCCAACGTGCCGCAGCGATCCCTGAGCCAAGGCTAAAGGATAAATAACCTAAGAAAGCTGCTGTTACGATAATACCCATTTGAGAGTAGTTAAACCCTAAACCCTTTTGCATGGATGGTAGAATAAGCGCCATACTGAAACGTCCAAATCCCAGGGAACCGAGTACTACTAAGATACCAGTAAATATAAACAAAATTACTCCCGCATCTATACCCTTAGGATTGACTATTTTATCTTCTTTAATGGATT
>JAJYAS010000771.1 GCA_021779415.1 Bacillota bacterium | reverse complement strand
AAATTTCTTGGTATTCGCTGGACTCGAAGAAGTAAGTTTCAAAAATGTTAAATTTGGCACAGCATTGAATCCGATCCACTTCTTATAGGTCTCGTACGCTTTTCCCCCATTAAAAATAACTGTTTTCAGGTTGGGATAGGCCCTATACAAATTCTCAAAATTGTTAACGTTCTCTTCCCGAATATTAGAATCTAAACTTCCTTCCCTATAACAATTTTCAATGACATCCCAGAGGGCAATTTTCTTGCTTTTAATAAAGGAAATCCTTTCTTCATAAACTTTACTGAGTTCGGTATTGAAGATGGTATAGATTATCTTCCAAAATTGGTTCCTAGAGTTAGCATAATACTGTTGTAATCTAAGGGATTCTACCCCCGGCATGGACCCAAGGATCAAAACACGAGCACCTTCATCAAGTATGGGTGAAAAAGAACTAACCTGACTCAAAATACCCCCCCTTCCCAATAACCTTTGTAATATTTCATTACCTAAATCGTTTCTCAAGGCCGAGCAAATCCTCAATCCTTTCATTCATATAGGCATAAGAATCTTCTATTGCTTGATTATAAATATAAGGTCCGATATCATTTACGATGAAATCGAGTAATAGTTCCGCCCCTAAATTACTAAGTTCTTCGTCCCTCTCGTTCGAAAAATATCTCTTCAAATTCCCGATAAGAAGTTCTCTGACTTCTTTTTTCAGTTCTATTTCCATTTTCGGCAACGTTTTATCCCCCTATGATCTTCATTAATAATGTTGTGCACTTTGCGTTTCGAATTGGACTAAAGGCAATAATTTATCCTGTATGAATAATAATTTAGTATCCGGAGAGGATAATGTTAAAAATTGTAAATGAGGCGATTTGTATGGATGATTATTTCGACAACTTAGACAGTACGGAAATTAACTTGAAATATTTCACTGATCACCACGAGACAATTTATAGTGCCTATGAAAAATACGGTCGGTTAGTCCATGAAGAGGGTGGTCCTTTAGATGAAAAGACATGTTGGTTAATTAAGGTATCTCTATCTACTGAGTGCCAATACCCAAGAGCCTTAAGGACGCATATTTTAAAAGCCCTGAGTAGCGGGTGCACTAAAGAAGAAATTGAACATGCCATTCTCTTGGTGGCTCCCAGCGCAGGATTTCCTAAAACTATGTCCGGCATTTTGATCCTGAGAAGTATCTTGGGAGAAGCAGAAGGCGATTCAATTCACTGATTACCTAATTCTAAGACATTTCAGCTTAACGATCAACAGCTACGCGAAAGCCCTCAGCCTTAGATTCGGTCTGGGGGCTTTCTAATGCCCCTAATGCTTTTCTACCCCTATTGACCTATATCTTCTCGCGATAAAATGATATAGTATATTCTAAGGAAAAATCAAATTCAATATAAAGGAACGATAAAAAAAATGATTAGTACCAGTGGGATAACCTTACGATTCGGCAAAAGGGCATTATTTGAAGATGTTAGTGTGAAATTCCTTCCCGGAAACTGTTACGGCTTAATTGGCGCCAATGGCGCTGGAAAATCAACATTTTTGAAAATTCTTTCCGGTGAAATTGACTCTTCTAGTGGTGATGTCATCTTAACGCCTGGTGAACGAATTGGCGTTTTGAAACAAGATCACTTTGAATTTGAAGATTCCGAAGTGCTTAAGACTGTCATTATGGGGCATGCCAGACTATATGAAATTATGGAAGCTAAAGATGTGCTCTATTCAAAACAGGACTTTTCAGAGGAAGATGGAATTAAAGCTTCCGAACTGGAGGGTGAGTTTGCTGAACTCAATGGTTGGCAAGCCGAAGCTGAAGCCTCAGAATTATTAATGGGATTAGGTATTGGGAAGGACCTTCAGAGTGCTTTGATGCGGGACCTAAGCGGAAATGAAAAAGTTCGCGTGTTACTCGCTCAGGCTCTATTTGGCAATCCCAACATTCTGTTATTAGATGAACCTACCAACCATTTAGACCTTCAATCAATCGCTTGGTTGGAAAACTTCCTATATAATTATGAAAATACCGTCATTGTTGTCTCTCACGACCGCCATTTCTTAAATAAAGTGTGTACGCACATTGCCGATATCGATTTTGGCAAGATTCAACTCTACGTTGGTAATTATGACTTTTGGTATGAATCCAGTCAATTGGCGTTGAGGTTGATGAGAGAAGCTAATAAGAAAAAAGAAGATAAAATTGAAGAACTACAGCGGTTTATCCAAAGATTTAGTTCCAACGCCTCCAAAGCCAAACAGGCAACCTCCCGTAAGAAACAACTTGATAAGTTGACTCTTGATGATATTAAGCCTTCCTCCCGCAAATATCCCTATATCGCTTTCACCCCAGATCGAGAAGCGGGTAACAATATCTTGACAGTCAAAAACTTAACCGTCAGCATTGCAGGGGAAAAGGTACTCGACAACCTCTCGTTTATTGTTAATAAAGGAGATAAAATTGCTTTCGTTGGCCCCAATGGCAATGCTAAGACGACCTTATTTAAAGTTTTAATGGGTGAAATTCTCCCTGATGATGGAGAATTCAGTTGGGGAATTACAACAACACAAGCTTATCTTCCGCTAGATAACTCTTCCTACTTTGATACAGACTTGAGCCTAGTGGATTGGCTCAGACAATTTTCTAAAGACCCTGATGAATCCTTTGTCAGAGGATTTCTTGGTAGAATGCTTTTTTCAGGGGATGAATCTTTAAAGTCGGCCCGTGTTCTTTCCGGAGGAGAAAAGGTACGGTGCATGCTTTCTAGGATGATGCTCAGCGGTGCCAATGTACAGTTGTTGGATGAACCAACCAACCACTTGGATATGGAGTCGATCACGGCT
>JAJYAS010000770.1 GCA_021779415.1 Bacillota bacterium | reverse complement strand
GAGGACGAAGTTTCCCGTATTATTGATGCTGATGTTAATGAACCCATCTATCATACGATTAAAAACTGGAGTGTTGCAGAGTTCCGCGAGTATATTCTCACTACGGAAACGACTGGCTCTCATCTTAAACGTCTCAGCCGTGGTCTCACCTCTGAAATGGTCGCAGCGGTCGCGAAACTTATGAGTAATCTTGACTTAATCTTAGGCGCTGCTAAAATCCAAAATCTTGCTCACTGTAACACGACAATCGGCCAAACAGGGCGCTTGGCTTCAAGGCTTCAGCCCAATCATCCAACGGATGGGGTAGACGGGATTTTAACCAGTCTACGTGAAGGGCTTGCCTACGGTGTTGGCGATGCAGTCATTGGACTCAATCCTGTTGACGATTCCATGCCAGCAACTATTCGCAGTCTAGAAACTCTCTACCAATTTGTTGAGGAGTGGAAGGTACCCACCCAAATTTGCGTTCTAGCTCATATCTCGACTCAAATCAAAGCTCTGAGAAAAGGTGCACCTGTTCATCTATTATTTCAATCCATCGCAGGATCTCAAACAGGTAATGAGGCGTTTGGAGTTAGTAAAGAGATGCTTGATGAAGCTTATGCTCTTGGGTTAAAGGAAGGTCGGGCAACAGGTCCAAATATCATGTACTTTGAAACTGGACAAGGTTCGGAACTTTCATCTGAGGCACACCATGGTGCTGATCAAGTAACCTTAGAGGCCCGTTGTTACGGGTTAGCCCGCCACTATAATCCATTCTTGGTCAATACCGTTGTCGGCTTTATCGGTCCGGAATACCTCTATGATACCCGTCAAGTAACACGGGCAGGCCTCGAAGATCATTTTATGGGGAAACTTTCCGGGCTGCCTATGGGGGTGGATGCCTGTTACACTAACCACATGAAAGCGGATCAAAATGATATAGAAAATTTAGCCACTCTCTTAACAGCTGCTGGCTGTACCTACTTCATGGGTATTCCTATGGGTGATGATGTCATGTTAAATTATCAGTGTACGAGCTATCATGATATTGCAACATTACGAGAGTTGTTTAGACTTCGGCCCTTACCTGAGTTTGAGGCGTGGGCGGAATCAATTGGAATCATGGCTCAAGGTAAACTCACGGCTCGTGCCGGTGACGCTACAATTTTCACGAGGTAAGGGGGGATAAATTATGGGCTTAGAAGATAATGTTCGGGCAATTGTAGAAGAGTTGCTGAAGGATATGGGAAAAGCAAAAAGTCAGGTTTCTGCGAATGCTCCTGTTTTAAAAGAAGATGTACTTACAGATTTAGCTGAAATCGACTTACAACGTTATTTGCAAGTCCCTAATCCGGTTAATAAGGTACTATATGAGGAGATGAAGCTTTCTACGCCTGCTCGAATAGGAGTTTGGCGCTGCGGGCCTCGCCCCTTAACGGACACGCTACTTCGTTTTCGAGCGGATCATGCCGTAGCACAAGACTCCGTTCTTGGAGAAGTTGAAGAAAAGTTTCCAGCAAAATATAATATGGTTTCCGTCCAAAGTCTCTGCCAGTCAAAAGACGAATATCTAACGCGACCAGATTTAGGGAGAAAACTTGACGCTGAAAATTTGGAGATTCTCCGCAAAGGGTGTCCTAAAGGCGCCATGGTACAAATCATCGTTTCCGATGGGCTTTCCAGTAAAGCCGTCGAAGCTAATATTCCCAACCTCCTTCCAGCCTTGACCCAGGGACTAGAAGGTATGGGCGTGAAACTTGGAACGACGATCTTTGTTCGGCATGGGCGAGTTGCTATGATGGATGTAATCGGCGAAGAATTGAAACCAGACGTAGCTGTGATTCTAATTGGAGAACGACCCGGTCTGGGTACTGCCGAAAGTATGAGTGCCTATATGGGGTATAATCCAAGGCTCGGTATGGTGGAAAGCGAGCGAACGGTGGTCAGTAATATCCATAAGGGTGGTACTCCTGCAGCAGAAGCCGGAGCCCATTTGGCAAGTTTGATCAAGAAGATTCTTGATATAAGGGCATCGGGTGTTAAACTAGAGCAAGAGAGTTAAAATGATCGAGTCCTGTCTTAATCTATAGATAAAAAAACAAACCGGTGAAAGGAGACTAAGAAAATGGCTACAAGAGATGATCTCGTTGCCCTAGGAATGGTAGAAACTCGAGGAATCGTGGGAGCAATAGAGGCAGCCGATGCCATGGTCAAAGCTGCCAATGTCACGTTGATCGGCAAGGTAAAAGTAGGGGGAGCCCTAGTGACGGTCATGGTACGAGGAGATGTCGGAGCGGTCAAAGCTTCAGTCGACGCAGGAGCAGCAGCAGCAGAACGAGTCGGAGAACTCATTAGTTGCCACGTCATCCCACGTCCCCACCAAGAACTCGAACAAATCTTGCCCAAGTTACCCACAATAGAAGAGAAACCCAAAACCAGAAACGTCGAGAACACAAAATAAACCGTCGGAGAAAGCGCAAACAACCGACGTCTAAAGGAGGGTTACCATGATTGAGCCCATTAAGCCTAAGGTTTTAGCAGTCAGACTGATTCCCAATGTCGCTCCGGATTTAGCGGAGAAATTAGGACTCACGGGGGATCAACGTTCAATCGGCATGATCACCGCTGACATTGACGATTCAACCTATGTGGCCTTAGATGAAGCTACCAAAAAAGCCGAAGTCGAAGTCGTCTACGCCAAAAGTTTCTATTGCGGCGCAGCCCGAGCCTCTGGCCCGTTATCGGGAGAAATCATCGGCATCTTTGCCGGCCCGAACCCAGCCGAAGTTCGCGCAGGCGTCGATGCTTGCATAGAACACTTAGAAAACGAATGCTTCTTCTACACGTGTGACGGCGGAAAA
>JAJYAS010000769.1 GCA_021779415.1 Bacillota bacterium | reverse complement strand
CGGGGCATGACACAAGGTTGGGATAGGAATATTATTCATACGACAGGCATCAAGTACGGTCGTCCCTTTAGGTACGCTGACTTCACGACCATCAATTGTTATTGTAAGCCACTCCAAAGTGTTTCAACTCCTCTCAGATTGTCCATTCTGGATAGTTTTTGGGACCCTAATTGACTAAGCTCGACTAACTGCACCGAACTTGCATTTTTCCAGACAAGTTCCGCATTTAATACAAGCATCTTCATTAATGACATACGGGGTATTGGTCTTCTTATCCCCTGTAATACAGTTAACCGGACAGTTTTTAGCACAGAGACTACACATTTTGCATTTCTCCACATCAATGGTATAACTCAGCAAGGCTGTACAGTTATGCGCCGGACACTTATGATCTCGAATATGAGCCTCATACTCATGCCTAAAGTATTTTAGAGTTGCAAGAATGGGGCTTGGTGCAAATTGACCCAGTCCACACAGGGAGGTTTCCTTAATGGTTAGGGCAAGATTTTCTAAGGTGTCAAGATCTTCCTCTTTACCCTCACCTTTGGTGATTCTATCGAGAATCTCATACATCCGCGTTGTCCCCTCTCGACAGGGGGTGCATTTCCCACACGATTCTTTCTTGGAAAAGTTTAAGAAGTAACGCGCTATATCCACCATACAAGTGGTTTCATCCATAATGACAAGTCCCCCGGAGCCAACCATAGCCCCAGCTTGCGTCAAGGTATCATAATCGACAGCCAGATCAAGCATACTCTCAGGCAAACATCCACCAGAGGGGCCTCCAATTTGAACTGCTTTAAAGGCTTTTCCGTTCTGAATTCCGCCCCCAATGTCAAAAATGATCTCCCTCAAGGTCGTGCCCATTGGAACTTCTACTAAGCCTGTATTATTGACCTTGCCGGTCAAAGCAAAAATCTTAGTGCCTTTACTTTTCTCCGTCCCAAATTGGCCATACCACTCTGCCCCGTTGCGCAAAATGTGAGGAATATTGGACCAGGTTTCAACGTTATTGATATTGGTGGGTTTTCCCCAAAGCCCACTAACAGCTGGGAAAGGTGGCCGAACTCTTGGCATACCGCGTTTACCTTCGATGGAAGCCATCAAAGCCGTTTCTTCCCCGCAGACAAAAGCCCCTGCTCCTGCGAATACTTTCAGATGGAAGTTAAAGCCCGAGCCCAGAATATTATCTCCTAAATAACCTGCTTCTTGTGCTTGCTTAATTGCAATTTCCAAATGCTTGATAGCTAAGGGATATTCTGCACGACAATATACATATCCTTCGTCCGCCCCGATGGCATACGCTCCGATAAGCATACCCTCAATGACCGAATGTGGATCTCCCTCAAGGACACTGCGATCCATGAAGGCTCCCGGATCTCCTTCGTCTGCATTACAAATAATATACTTTTTGTCACTAGGCGTTTGCCGGCAGAAACCCCACTTCATTCCTGTTGGGAATCCAGCTCCACCACGACCACGAAGCCCTGATTTCTTGACTTCCTCGAGTACCTCTTCGGGTGACATTTCTTTAAGTGCCTTTTGGATTCCTTGATAGCCATCCCGTGCAGTATAATCTTCAATCTTTTTGGGGTCAATCACACCACAATTTTGAAGAACAATTCGATGTTGCTTAGCAAAAAATCGAATATCCGAAAGTAAACTGACAGGTTTTTGAGTTTCCTGATCAAGCAGCAGAAGACGTTCTACACGTTCACCTTTTATAATATCTTGAGCAACAATTTCCGCGACATCTTCTGCGGTTACTCGAGTATATAAGATATGCTGTGGTTCAATAACGAGCGTCGGCCCTTTTTCACAAAATCCTTGACACCCAGTACCAACGACGCTTACGGTTCCTTCAAGTCCTTGCCGCTTGATCTCCTCTTTCAAGATATCGATGATCGGAAGTGCTCCCGAAGAGGCACAACCTGTCCCTGCACAAACTAGAATTCGTTGGTTTTCAGCCATCCCTTTATCCCCCTACTCGTATTTAGCAAATATCCCGGCAATGCTCTCCGGTACTAATCGTCCATGAACCTCATTGTTAATCGATATTACTGGCGCAAGACCACACGCTCCAATGCATGCTACGATTTCCAAAGTAAACCGCCCATCGTCCGTTGTGGCGCCATCTTTAATCTTAAGTTCTTTTTCAATCGTTTCCAGTACCTTGGCCCCTCCACGAACATGACAAGCCGTTCCCAAACAAACATTAATTAGATTTCTCCCTACAGGTGTAAGACGGAACTGAGCGTAAAACGTGACCACACCGTATATCCTTGCCAATGGGATACGAATCGCCTTACTAATGTGCTTAAGCACGTGAGCTGGCAAATAGCCATACACCCCTTGGGCTCCTTGTAAAATTGGGATAAGCGGTCCATTCTCATGTCGATACTTTTCGATGATTTCATCAAGCTGAATTTGCTTTGGATCCACTAACTCTTCACACGCGGTGCTCAAATAAATCCCCCCTATTGAATTCCTATCGTTCTAAAATCATAAACTCTTTTTTCCGTGATTAACATGTTCATTTTGGCATCATGTTGGTCCACGGGTACTTGGGAAATAACCTGACATTCGAAACCAAGAGCGACCCTAGGTGTCAAGGGATTTAACAACATAAAAAAGCGATCGTAATAACCGCCCCCATACCCTAACCGATTCCCTTGTTGATCAAAACCCGCCCCAGGCACGATGATTAAATCGATTACTGATGGCTCTACCTGTTCATTAGAAAGTTTGGGTTCTCGAATTCCCCAAGCCCCCGGTTCAAGCTCCATAGCTAGATCGTGTACTTCAAAGGGAAGAAGTATTCCCTGGGGAGCGCAGCGAGGTAAT
>JAJYAS010000768.1 GCA_021779415.1 Bacillota bacterium | reverse complement strand
CAATATGAGGATGTGATGTTTGAGCGAGCGCACGAGTTCACCTCTTCCGTGAATTTTACTATATTTTTGCTCTTAATAGGGTAATTAGGGATAAATTCGCGGTTAAAGTTGAAAAACCTCTTTCGTTCCTCACAGTTTTTTCCTTTCTCAAACTACTTTTCACTTTACAGTCTTTGTAAATTAATTTGTTAGGTGTGCAGGATTATCGTGGAAAACGCAGAAGATAAATCAAGCTATCCTAAACAACTAACGTTAATTTATCCGATTAACCTGTATGTGGGGGGAATAATCTGTGAGAATCCGTTCCTTATCTAAGCTAACACTCACATATGTTTCAGTTTTAAGTTTGATTGCTTTCTTGACCCTTGCTACTTTCATTACCATGCACCAAGTTATATTGACGCAAAAGGATAGTGCTCGACTTGTGAATGTCAGCGGAAGTCAACGATGGTTGTCTCAGAAAGCAGCCCTACTAAGTGTCGAGCTTGTTTACTTCACTGATGATAGTGAACGAAATCAAATTAGGCAGCAATTGTTTAACACAGTAGATCAATTACAGAAACATCATCAAGAATTAGTCAAGGGTAGTACTTCGTCGGTGTCCTGGAGTCCATTATCTCCTCAAATGCAAAAAATGTATTTTAGCCCACCCACTGATATGCAAACACGCATCAGCCGCTATACTTCTGAGGCTCTAGCTCTTGCCGATGAACCCGCACACCTGCTTACCCCTGAAAATCCGCATCTAACCTATATACTTCAGAACAGTGAGAACCTCCTAAGGTCATTAGATCAGATCGTATTCCTGTACCAACAAGAAAGTGAGGCTAAAGTCCAGCGTCTACAGATTTTAGAAACAACCAGCGGTTTGATAACTCTCCTAACTCTTATATTTTTAGGATTGTATATTTTTAGGCCTTTAGCAAACACTCTTCTAGAAGAGCGGGCCCAATTAGAACACGCTAATCAAGAACTAAGCTTTCTTTCCTCCGTTGATGGTTTAACGGGTATCCCTAATCGTAGGCGTTTCGATCAATTTCTTTCTCAACTATGGTCGCTGGCAGCACGTAATGGTGAACCCATAGCACTCATAATGTGTGACATCGACTTCTTTAAAATGTATAACGATACGTTTGGCCACTTGCAAGGAGATGAATGTCTCAAAAAAGTAGCAACTGCCCTAAAGGACACCCTGAAACGTCAAGTTGATTTGGTGGCTCGTTACGGGGGAGAAGAATTTGTAGTGGTTCTCCCGAATACCCATGTGGAAGGCGCCACAAAAGTAGCAGAAACGTTACGTTCCAATGTGGAAAACCTAGCAATTCCCCATCCCCATTCCTCTGTCACACCAAAAGTAACTATTAGTTTAGGAGTAGCCATTGGATATGCTAATTCTATAGTCTTACCTGAAACGTTAATTGAAACCGCAGATCATGCCCTTTACCAAGCAAAACAAGAGGGTAGAAATCGTTATATATTAGCCACTGACCAATAAGCGTTCTTTAAAGTATTAAAAGCTAATAATTGAAGCTTGATCGAAATTAGTGTAAACTTAATAGAAATACTATGTTTATAAAACTATTGTTGCCTTACCTAGCTTATACCCCCGTTTCTATCGTAGATGAGGGTTAAAATGTCATCAATAACATTATTTAAGAGGAGGGTGTTTCATAAATGAGTTTTGAAATTAACAAAAGTGTAACTTGGGTTGGCAAAATCGATTGGGAACTAAAAAAGTTTCATGGAGATGAATACTCTACACACCGAGGATCCAGTTATAATTCTTACCTTGTTCGGGACGAAAAGATAGCCTTGATTGACTGTGTTTGGACGCCCTTTGCCAAGGAATTCGTGGCTAATTTAAAGAAAGAAATAGATTTAACTACAATTGATTACATCATTGCTAATCATGGTGAACCCGATCACAGTGGGGCTTTACCGGAACTAATGAAGGAAATTCCTAATACCCCTATTTATTGTACTGCCAATGCCATGAAATCCTTAAAAGGGCAGTATCATCAGGATTGGAATTTCGTACCTGTCAAAACAGGGGACAAGCTAAGCCTAGGATCGAAAGAGTTTGTTTTCGTCGAGGCAAGAATGCTCCATTGGCCGGATACAATGTTTACGTACTTAACCGGGGACAACATTCTCTTTAGTAATGACGGTTTTGGTCAACATTTAGCTTCTGAGCACATGTTCAATGACTTAGTCGACCAAGCTGAATTATATCAAGAAGCCATTAAGTATTATGCCAATATCTTAACTCCGTTTAGTAAGTTTGTAGAAAATAAAATCAATGAAATCTTAAGCTTCAACCTACCTGTCGATATGATTTGCCCAAGTCATGGTGTCATCTGGAGGGATAATCCCTTACAAATTGTCCATAAATATATGGAATGGGCTAAAGATTATAAAGAAAATCAAATTACCATCATTTACGATACTATGTGGAACAGTACTCGAAAAATGGCCGAGAAAATTGCCGCAGGTATCCGATTAAGTGATACAGATGTAACAGTTAAATTGTTTAATTGCAATTCTACCCATACCGATAAAAATGACATTATTACTGAAGTCTTTAAATCCAAGGCAATCATCGTAGGTTCCCCGACTATTAATAAAGGAATCCTTTTCTCCGCCGCCGGAATATTAGAAATGATTAAGGGTTTAGGATTTAAAAATAAAAAGGGGGCTGCCTTTGGTAGTTATGGTTGGAGTGGCGAAAACACTAAACTTATTTCAGCTGAATTAGAACACGGCGGATTTGAGCTACTCAACGAAGGGCTAAAAGTAACTTGGAACCCAGATGAGGATAGCCTCATTAATTGTCAGGAATTTGGTCG
>JAJYAS010000767.1 GCA_021779415.1 Bacillota bacterium | reverse complement strand
AGACATATAACCGATACGCTGTTTGATTTCCTCCGGTTGAATTTTAACATCGTAGCCTAGCACAGTGGCCTGCCCCTCCGTGGGTATTAGAACTCCGCATAACATGCGAATAATCGTCGTTTTTCCAGCACCATTCGGTCCCACAAATCCCATAATTGCCCCAGGCGGGAGTTGAAAGGTTACCCCTTGAACAGCGGTATAGGAGCCAAACCGTTTTATCAAGCCCTGGCAATCAATGGCCAACTTCATTTTCTCTCACTCCTCTAATGCAGGGTAACATCCGCAGGCATACCCGCTTTCAACTGATCTTTACCTTCGGTAATACTAAGTTTGACAGCAAAAACGGTCGTAGTTCTTTCTTCTTTCGTCTGCACGTTCTTGGGAGTGAATTCTGCCTGGTTATTTACGTATAGGATTTGTCCTTTAAATGTTTTTCCAGGGTAAGAATCCACAGTAATCAGACCTGTACCTCCCACTTTCACTTGGTTGAGTTTGGCCTCGGGAACATATATTTTAATCCACAAATCATTCGGGTCGAGTATAGTCACCAAAGTAGTACCAGAATTGACGACCTGACCTAGCTCAACATGCCGATAAAGAACCTGACCACTTGTTGGGCTCTTTATGATCAATTTACTTAATGTCAATTCAGCCGCTTTGACCGACTGAACTGTGATATCAACCGCCGCTTTCTGGGCCTGAATTGCAGGTTGAGTATTACCAGCCTGAGCTTGGTCCAAGCTTGCTTGGGCGGCATTCGCATTTGCTTGAGCGCTTTCATACTGGGCCTTTAATGTGTCGAGTTTAGTTTGTTGAGCATCTACAACCTGTTTACTAATCCCACCGCTCTCCAAAAGTTTTTGATCATTCGTCAGATTATTTTCCTCGAACTTTAGATTCGGCGCCAAACTTGCTAAATTAGCATTAGCCTGTTCCACCAAGTACGACAGACGACGAAGTTCTTCCGCCCGCGCCCCTCCCAACAAATCGTCGAGCTTGGCTTGCGCCTGGACTTGCTGACTTTTCGCTGTGGCCAAGGTAAGCTTAGCCTGACTGTCATCCAACTTGGCAATGATGTCCCCCGCTTTGATGACCTGACCTTCTGTTACGGACAGCTCGACGATTCTACCTCCAAGTTCCGGCTGGATAGGAAGTTCATTTGCTTCAATCGTACCGGAATAAGAGTTAGTGTCTAAGGGACGGTTAAAATAACTATTACCCAGAATTGATAAGGTAATTACGACCAAAACGACAAAGATTACAGCAATTTTCTTTCTCATGGTTTCTTTCTCTTCCTCCTTCACCATACACTCAAGACCTTTTTTGGGCTCCGCTCAAAAACAAGTTCACAATCGTTTTAAGTTCTTGCCGATTATCATGGTACTGCTCACGTTCCGGAAACAGAGTTTTGGACACAAGATAAGCAGCGAATGCCCCAGCAATGCCACGCATCATGGTCCAAGCATCCAAATCGTCACGCAGTTCGCCTTTCCTCTGACGCTGTTGCAAAAACGTTAATAAGGACTCTTGAACACGTGTTACCACATTATTAAGTAAGACATCCTTAAGTTCGGGGTGATAATTAGCTTCAAGTAGAACGATCCTAAGCAAGGGCCATAAGGCGGAAATGTGTTTTTGCCGATCTTCCAAAATGAGCAGAAGTACGTCTTCCATGGGTAAATTATCATTTTGCAATAAAAGTTCATGCAAAGAATTTGTCACACCAGGACCAATAAAATTTTGCATCAGGGGAATTAACGTAGCCAGCAAAATTTCTTTTTTGGTTTTGAAATGGCGAAAGATCGTTCCTTCTGCCACTCCGGCTTCACGAGCAATTTCGCTCGTGGTAGAAGCACTGTATCCTTTTTCAGTGAAAACCTTTAGGGCCGCTTTGAGTATTTTCCACTGTTTGTCGGTTAACTCTCCTAATAATGGATCTTCACCAAGCCAAGAATGTTGATAAATAGGTATTTTGTCAGACATAACTTAGTCTCCTTATTTTGTTAATCCTTTGTTAGGGCATTGCTAGAGGCTTTGCGTGCTTATTAGTCAAATTTATCTGTGTGATATGAATTATAACAGAGTATGCCCTAAAAATAAATGAGTAATTAATTAATAAAATGAGTAATTGCTCACATTAGAAGCAGCAGTCCAATGGCCTTAATAAAAAGAATCCGAATCCCATGCTTTAGGGTTCGGATTCTTGAGGATGGGTTCACTTAATCACTAACTCACCATCATACGATGAAATAATCCTGTACAAATCAGGCCGACGGTCCCGAAAAATTCCCCACTCTAGGCGCTGTGTTTCTAGTTGATCCAAGTCAAATTCAGCCACTAGCACTTTTTCTTCCGAGCGGTCAGCTTCGGCGATTTTGTTCCCTTGCGGGCCGGCAATGAAGGAAGAACCGTAAAAATTAATCCTGGAATCTTCGTCTACTTCACTCCCGATTCGGTTCGATGCTATCACCGGAATCAGATTCGCGGCAGCATGCCCTGACATACAGGCCTGCCAATGGTCCTTGGAATCAATGGAGCCGTCTTGGGGCTCAGAGCCAATAGCAGTAGGATAAAAAAGTAGTTCAGCACCCATCAAGGCCATACAACGTGCGGCTTCCGGATACCATTGATCCCAACACACCCCTACTCCAATCTTTCCGTATCGTGTATTCCACACTTTAAACCCTGTATCCCCCGGGTTAAAGTAGAATTTTTCTTCATAACCCGGACCATCCGGTATGTGACTCTTGCGATATTTTCCCAGTACTTCACCATTGGCATCAATAACGGCAAGGGAATTATAGCGGGCATAGTTTTTTTTCTCATAGAAACTGATTGGCAGGACCACC
>JAJYAS010000766.1 GCA_021779415.1 Bacillota bacterium | reverse complement strand
AAAAACCATAAACTATTCGACGATCGGCATACTATCCTTCGCTCACTTACTCAATGATATGTATAGTAATTATTTACCCCAAATGCTCCCTTTTTTGGTTGCTGCTACGGCCCTCTCAACGACTCGAGCAGCTATATTAGTCTCAGCGTTTACAATTAGCTCTTCATTGATTCAACCCATCTTCGGTTATTTCTTAGACAGGCAAGGTAAACGCTGGCTCGTTCATGTCGGCACCCTATGGATGGCAATAATGCTCAGTTTAACGGGTCTAGTCCAAAGCTATTACCTCCTTGTTCTCTTGGCTGGGTTGGCTGGTCTAGGCACCGCTGCCTTTCATCCTCAAGCATCGACCATGATTACTGTTGTAAGTGGAGATCGCAAGGCAGTTCTTCTTTCAACGTTTATCGCTTTTGGAAATACTGGTTTCGCGCTCAGTCCACTCTTGCTAGTCCCATTATTTCAAACCTTTGGGCTTCACGCTACAATTTATACTGTTTTCCCCGGCATTTTCGTAGCTCTTTTGCTCTATTTCTTTGCACCTAAAAATAACGTCCTTAGTGGTGGAAAGGCCCCTAATTTATCTGATGTGTTACACTCATTAAAATCAGCACGTTTAGAATTACTTGCAATTACTAGTGTCATTGCGATTCGTTCCCTAGCTTATACTGGATTATTAACCATTCTCCCTCTATACTTTCAGTCCCAGAATCTTTCCAGCGTCACCTCTAGTCACTTAGTTTTTATTATGTTGTTTTCTGGTGCACTGGGAGGAATTATGGGTGGTCTTATTTCAGATCACTATGGACGAAAACCCTTAATTGTCAGTTCGCTTATTCTTACTACCCCTCTCTTTTATGGTTTCCTTTACACAAAAGGCATTCTTAGCATAGTTTTCCTTGCCTTAGCGGGGGCTTCCTTGTTGTCAAGTTTCTCCGTGACAGTGGTTGCTGCGCAGGAAGCAATTCCGAATAATAAATCTTTAGCAGCCGGGTTAACCATGGGGTTTGCAGGGGGAATCGGAGGGCTAATGGTAATCATTATTGGCAGAATTGGAGATCTTTATGGGTTAACTACTGCAGTTTCTGTACTCTTTATTCTCCCAATAGTGGCTGGTATTATCGCTCTTTTCATGAAAAGCAGACCGACGGCAAAAGCTGAGCGCCTTGCCGCCCGATAGTCTGAAACTATCTCGTATGCCGCTCCTTGCATCCTTGGCACCGCGGCATCAGTCCATCCATGGACAAGTTCCTACGGCGAGCTACGGGGACGCAAACCGTCGGCGCTCACCTTAGCGCGTCTCCACAAACGCATCCGCTTAGCAAAAAGCGTTCCTCTAGGCAAGTTTGATGGGAATGTGGGCAGCGCCTTGGGGGTTATTATGAGATTTTGATAAAAGTTGAGGGTGTTGCTAACTACTTCGTAGTAGTTTTGCAACACCCCCTTTCGTTTAACCCGATAATAAAGCTTCGCTAACAAGTTTTGCTAAGGCTCTTACATTGATACGCTAGACGTTAATTTTAAAGGCACCGCACATTAAACCAAAAACGATGTCCTCTACCCCTTCTAAGGAACGAGGTTTCTTAGAAGTTACCCAATCGCTGATGGTAGCATCCAAAGTTCCAAAGAACATTTGTCGGCCAATCTTTATATCTGTTAATATAATTTCCTCTTTTTCAACCCCTTGAGTGAGAACCTCTTCAATTAGCTGAAAATATCCTTTTAAAGGTCCAGAGATTGCTTCCCGAATCTTGGGATCGGACTGACGAATCTCTATCTGAGTGACCATCGCAAGAGCACGATTTTCTTGCATGCATTTTAAGTGAGTCCGTATTATGCATAATATCCGCTCCTGAGTTGTCTTACAATGCACAATTGCTTGGCGAATCTCTTCAATAAATTGACCCATTCGATCTGAAAAAAGACTTACTAGGATATCTTCCTTATTCTTAAAGTATAAATAGATTGTACCATCGGCTACTCCCGCTAGTTTGGCAATTTTAGAAACTTGACATGAATAATAGCCATATTCGGCAAAAGCCTCCGTGGCTGCATCTAGAATAGCCTGATATTTTGCTTCACGGGGCTTCGTCATGCAAAACAGATCTCCCTTCATTACTATAAGATTAACAATATAATTGTCATATTATTCTGCATTATATCATTAACTATTAAGTTAATAAACTATTACTTCACCTTAGAACTTACAACTTGTTCCCCCCGCTTAGTAAGAACCCAGAAAGTGAACGTATCCATGGGTTTAAACCCACATCCTTCACAGTGGTTGCAACCTTTATCTAAATCACAACTTAGACTACAGGTCTGCCCCAATAATTCACGTCGAATATAACCCATGTGTTCCAATTGGTTTAAGAACCCTTCAACATCTCTTATTGAACAGCCAACTTCAGTAGCTAACTGGGCCAATGATAATGATTCTTTACGTGCCAGTATTTCCAAAATACTTGTAAGCATATTTATACCCCCTGGGGATGATTTGGATTATTGAAATCCAAGGGCTAGCCCTCCGTGAAATACAATCCAACCCATGACAAAACTTAGGGTCAAGCTGTATGCTACACCAAAGCTTGTCCAACCCAAATTATTTCCTGATTCTTTATATGTTGTTACGACAGAAGCCAAACAAGGGATATAGAGCATATAAACTACCAGAAATGTATAGGCACCTAACGGAGTCATAGCCCCCGTCATTGCTTGTGCTATAGATTGGGAAGCATCGGCAGCGACACCGTACAAAATCCCTAAAGTTGATAAAGTCGTTTCTTTCGCCGTAAAACCAAAAACGATGGCTACCATGATTCGCCAGTCAAATCCTAACGGCTGGCCAATAA
>JAJYAS010000035.1 GCA_021779415.1 Bacillota bacterium | reverse complement strand
AGCAGTAGCATCTTTAACCGATGAGGCAACATCCAATGGTTTTTTAACGCATCCAGCGCCATAAATCCCGGGTTGTTGTGAATCGGAAGCAATAAAACCATCCTCATCATAATTTATAGCAATAGGTAATTTTGAATTGACAGTCGCAGGCACCATTCCGGTTGCCAGAACCACCATATCAACTTTTTCTTTCATTATTTCTCCGGTCAACTGGTTCTCTACTTGAACGAATAAATCTTTGGTCAAAGGATCCTCGGTTATCTCCCCTACTTTTCCTTTGATCATAGAGATGCCATCTTGTACCTTAGTATAGAATTCTTCATATTTTCCCATAGCCCTGACGTCTATATAAAACATAGATACCTTGGCGTCTGGATTCTTTTCCTTGAGATAAGTGGCTTGTTTCAACGAAGCCATACAACACACACCAGAGCAATAGGCTAAATTGTTAACATCACGGGAACCTGCACATTGAACAAAGGCAATACTTTCAACCTTTTTGCCGTCAGACGGTCGAACTATTTTACCTCCAGTAGGGCCATTAGGAGCAGCCAATCTTTCCATCATTACATTCGTAATAACGTTCTGATGCCGTCCAAATCCATAGTAGTCGATTTTAGTGGCATCATAAGCCTCCCACCCCGTTGCCCATACTATGGAGCCAACATTCAAGTTGAAGCTTTTAGCCGCCATGTCAAGTTCTATTGCATCATATTGGCAGGCTGAGACACATTTTCCACACTCTGCACCCAGACAAACTTCTTTGTCTACCACGTACTTCATAGGAAATGCAAACTCATGAGCTTTGTAAATGGCCTTGGTTTTATCCAACCCGTAATTATATTCGTTAGACCTCTCCACAGGACAAACTTCAGTGCACTTCCCACAAGCAGTGCAGTTTTGGTTTACAAAACGGGGATTTGATTTTACCGTTACGGTAAAATCCCCTTCTTTACCCTCAATCTTTTCAATTTCGGCTAAAGTGAAAAACTTGATCCTCGGATTTTGCTTAATTCGTTTGTAATTAATCTCCAAACCGCAGTTTGGAGGGCACAATTTTGGGAAATATCGGTTCATCTGGGCTACTCTTCCACCAAGATAAGCTTTCTTTTCGACCAGATAGACCTCGCTTCCTGCTTCAGCAGCTTCCACTGCCGCAGTAAGTCCGCTTATTCCCCCTCCAACCACTAAAATACTCTGATAGGCCATCCTTCTACCTCCCCTCAATAGGCTCTCGACATCCGTCGAGACAGTCGGACAAGGGTTACCTAGACTAACTTTGTTAATTTATGCACAAAAATTAATCTGATGTAACCTTCACACCATTAAGACTAGCACCGAGGTCATAATTAGTCAATAATGCCAATAATTAATATATCGTATAATGAGTTAATTTTATCTGGAAATTTTATGTCAAAATCGCTCGAATCATGTATTTCCACACTTGTCTATACCCCTTCTCGATGTTGAAATAGAGTGATAATCGGAGAAATTGACACTGACTATCGCCGGCCTATATACTTCAACTCCTACCTTTTTAGGTAGGAGTTGAAGTATCACATAGGTCACTTCAATTGATTGGTACTATAGCACCGCCATAATCAACATCACTATTAACCATAACAATTACGAATAAAGAAAATATTCCCAGAGTATGGCTGGATCTAAACCACTTTACCTATACAGTTTGTATAAGGCCTGCGTACCGCTGTTTTCTTCCCCTTGTTCAGCTAACCTATCATATAGTGACTTAGCCAATTCTAGGCCTGGAGTAAGCAAGCCCATCTCTTTTGCCGAAGCCAAGGCAATAGTCATATCCTTTATAAAATGCTTTACATAAAAACCTGGTTCAAAGTTGTCGGCTAGCATACGCGATGCCAAATTACTCAATGACCAACTCCCAGCAGCCCCAGATTCAATACTTTTAAGGACTGTTTCAGGATTCAAGCCTGATTTGTGAGCATAGGCCATTGCCTCACACACCCCCATCATATTAGAGGCAATAGCAATTTGATTGCACATTTTCGTATGTTGACCTGCTCCAGCTCTCCCTTGAAGAATAATATTTTTTCCTACATAACTTAAGATAGGAACCAGTTCCTTAAAGACATCCTCATCTCCGCCCACCATGATTGCTAGACGAGCTTCTTTAGCTCCAACATCTCCACCAGATACTGGAGCATCTAAAGCGTACATCCCCTTAGCGCGCGCTTCTTCATATATTTTCTTAGCTAAGGTGGGAGATGAAGTTGTCATATCCACTAAGTAACTTCCGCTCTTTGCATGATTTATAATTCCGTCTGCTCCCAAGTAAACTTCTTCTACATCTTTAGGATAGCCTACCATGGAGATAATCACGTTACTTTTAGTAGCTAACTCCGCTACGGTATCTTGCCAGATAGCTCCTATACCAATTAGATCTTCTGCTTTACTCTTGGTCCGGGTGTAGACATACACTTGATAACCTGCCTTTAATAAATGACCAGCCATGCTTTTGCCCATAACTCCTGTACCCACAAAACCAATAATTGAATTTTCTTTAGTAAGTAACAACCTATTCAAATCCTCCTTCACTTAGCCTAAACCGTTAATGGCCTGAGTTCTTCGACGATTAAGCGCAATGCTACACTTAATTCAATTCATTTCAAATAGAGATAGGCAAAATTTCAGTTGCCTATCTCTATTGACTAGCTAAACTACAATTATTTACCGGCCTTCCAGAGGCCATGAACAGTGCAATATTCCCTAACCTCTATTACGTCATCGGCTTTGACCATGAAGAAGGCTTCTGGCGCTTGACCAGGTATTAACTCTCCTCTGAGAACTTGATCCTTCGTCAAAACCTCTATAAATCTAATAAAATGTTTTTCCTCCATCGGATGGGCAACACTGCCTACCATGACTTTAATTCCACCTTCGACTGCTTCGTAGACAGGAACATGTTTTTCCAGACTTGCATCTATAGCACCAGCCTGTAATTTGTTCATGGGTTTATTACAGCAGACTAAAGCAGGTGCACCTGGGTTTACAACCTCCACAACGTTTCCACAAACACTACATACATAAAGTTCTCTTACATTCGTCATTAAATGTGCCCCCTTTTCTTTTAACTATCCTAGCTTAGTATTCTCCAAAAATTGAGGATATCCTTCTTAAAGGCATTACCTTTTTATAATTATCCTTAACTATGAGTGTAATTATGCAATATTTTTATATTTTACTGAATATTTTAACTATAATATGTACTGTCCTCATCTTTTTTATTATAATATTAATAACTGACCTGCCACCCTATTTTTTAGTCATTAGTTTCTCCATATGATTATTTAGGAGAGCGTAAGGAGAGGAGCCGTTTAATGTCGGAAAATGATAGACCAGGGAATTCGACTGAAGCACTAGAACTTCTCCAGGAAGAGTCGGCTCTCAAAGGAGCTGCGCGTTTACAACGCTACGCCAACCGGAACTTCTTCGGCTATTTTTGTTCATATTTTCCAGAAGAACTTATTCTGGCCGCTGGCCTAGAGCCTATCCGACTCTTACCCGATTCAGGAAACTCCACGCCCGCCGAACTCCCTAGCTACTGCTGTTCTTTGGCTAGAGGGACACTTGATATGGAATCCAAAGGAAAGTGGGAAGACCTTGCCGGAATTGGCTTTACACATACCTGTGACACGATGCAATGTCTCAGTGGAATTTGGGCTGGAGCAGGTCACACTAAAACTGTCTGCCTAACCCCACCCGTCATGTTAAATGCTCAAGGAGCCTCACACTACTATCTCTCTGAATTGAAAGGGCTCATTGAGCAATTTATAACCCTTACCCATACGAAGATTAACGATGCAGGGTTACACAACGCCTTAGTCTTATGTGACCACACACGAAAATTGGCAACCCAACTTGATGCGCTTCGCCCCAATCTTCCATCTCCTTTGGTTTCAGCCCTCCTCAGAGCCGGGCAACTTATGCCACGTTTCGATTACATTCAAGCTCTTGAAACATGCCTTCCTAGCCTGAAAGAAATGGCCACAGAACCCCATCAACGGATAAGGGTCCTAGTCAGTGGTGCGGTATTAGAAAATGATCAGCTGTTTTCCATGATTGAATCACTCGACGGCCGAGTCGTTGCGGATGATACCTGTACTGGGTATCGCCACTATTCAGGTACAACTGTCGTTGGGACAGAAAATCCCCTCAATGATATCGTCCTAAGGTACACCCAAATGCCCCCCTGTCCGTGCAAAAACCGTGGTCTCAATGACCGATTAACATATTTAGAAGATCTCGCCCAACAGCGACAAGCTCAAGCTGCCATTATTGTCCTGCGAAAATATTGCGAACCACATGCTTGGGATGCCGTCTCATTTTCGAAAAGCCTCCAGAATAACGGCCTTCGCACTCTAATACTAGAACTTGAGGGAGCAGATGTGGGCGGACAAGAAAGAACGAGAGTCCAAGCCTTTTTAGAAAGTTTGATGGAATAACGCAAATGCAAAGGAGATCGCTATCTATGAACAAGGCAGCAGACTCAAAGAACGACGTTCAGGACGATAAGCGTGAGGTCCAAATAAAACGACGAAATTATCGTCCTCTGGCGAGCACTAATGTGCTTCGAAAAACCATGGGACGTTATTATGCCATAACAAACTACCACCGCTATTGGGGCAAGCCACTACATCGCCCCTTGGCATGGGTCACCAGCGGTGCACCAGTCGAACTCTTACGGTCCTTTAAAATTCATTCCGCGTACCCAGAACAGTATGCGGCAATCTATAGTACCCACAAAGCTACTGTAAAATTGTGCGAGGTCGCTGAGATGGCCGGCTATTCGCAAGACCTTTGTTCTTATGCTCGTTCCAATATTGGAGGAGTTCTCAGGCCGGATCTAGCCCCTATGGGAGGAATGCCCAAGCCTAACCTTTTGGTCGCCTGCAATAATATCTGCGGAACTGTTTTGAAGTGGTATGAATCTTTGGCACGCCATTTTAATGTTCCACTCTTAGTACTGGATACCCCGTTTCTAAAAGATGAATTAACCCCTCAAGCGAAAGCGTATGTCTTAGATCAATTAAATGCCATGGCTTCAGCGCTTGAAAAAATAACCGGACGACGTCTTGATGAAAAAATCTTAGCCAAACAAATGCGTATGAGTAGTGAAATCACCTCGCTTTGGAAAGAAACTCGACAATTTTGCCAAGCTAGCCCTTCTCCACTCAATGCCCCCGATCTCTTTATCCATATGGCACCCATTGTGGTCCTTAGAGGTTCTCAAACAGGAATTAACTATTACCGCCAGCTCAAAGAGGAGGTTAAAGAACGAGTCTTAAAAACCCAAGGAGCCATTGAAAATGAACGTATTCGCTTAGTCTGGGATAACATCGCTATTTGGCCCCAGATCTTTGGTTTTTACAAACTTTTTTCCGAAAAAGGCGCCTGTTTTGTCACCGACACCTATAGTGGGGGCTGGGCCGTCGATCATGCTCCTGGAACTCCCATGGAAAGTCTAGCTGCAACTTATACGGAGGTCTTTCTTAACCGTTCCCCTGATTTCCGAGCCAATCAATTGATTAACCTTATCAGGGACTACAATGCTAATGGTTTCGTGATGCACTCCAATCGTTCCTGTAAACCCTATTCTTTAGTTCAAGAAGTCATTCGCAGAAAAGTCATGCACGAAACCGGAGTTCCAGGATTAATGATCGAGGCAGACATGGCCGATCCAAGAGCCTATGCCGAAGAACCTGTCCGCAATCGAATCCAAGCCTTCTTAGAAACATTTGATTAATGACATCGACTAGGAGGAAACTCATGCAAAAGTATTTTGTCGGAGTTGATATCGGCTCTCTGACTGTTAAAGTAGTCCTACTTAACAATGATTTAGAAATACTCGGGCAAGCCATGACTCGTGCAGGCTATAGTGGGCGGGACGTTGCTAACCGCTTGAAAGAACAACTTCTCGTCGCATCAAACCTAACTGCACAAGAAATCAGCACCACGGTTGCCACTGGCTATGGGCGGGTCACTTATCCTTCAGATCGAGAGGTGTCAGAAATTACCTGTCAAGCCAAAGGGATTAGTCATCTTTTCCCAAGTGCCCGAACCGTTATCGACATTGGCGGTCAGGACAGCAAAGTGATTAAATTATTTCCTAATGGCAAAGTCGCAGACTTTGCCATGAATGACAAATGTGCGGCTGGAACTGGTCGATTTCTCGAAGTGATGGCCTCAGCCTTAGAATTAGAATGGAGAGAAATCGGGGAACTAGTATCAGCCTCTAAAAATCCAACGAAAATATCATCGTTCTGCACCGTTTTCGCTGAGTCTGAAGTCATTTCCCAAGTATCGGCAGGGACCCCAAAATCGGATATCCTAGCCGGAGTCTGTGATTCAGTGGCCAGCCGGGTCGCATCCATGACGAGGCGTACTGGGTTAGAACCTGACATTGTGTTCACTGGAGGAGTAGCCCATAATCAAGGCGTCGTTAACTCCCTCGCCAAACAGCTAGGTTATCCCTTGCTTGTCTTCAGAGAGCCCGTCATTACTGCAGCCTTTGGGGCAGCTATACTCGCGCGAGAAATTTGCAAGTAACCAACCTAATCCCTTTGACCTGCTAAGGTCCGTGTTTCCGATGAGAATGAGAGCGGGAAGTTAAGCTATAAGAGTGGAGAAAACAAGCGAGCGCTCGATTCTTTAACGCGATTTAACAACGGACGTTTCTTGTATTCTTCCAGCACTAATTCCTCACTATCTGTAAGATCCTGATAAAAATCTCGTTCGAGACGCTGAGCTAAGGAACAATCATAGATAAAGGCACTAATTTCAAAATTTAGGCTAAAACTACGGATATCGAAGTTAGTCGATCCTACCACTCCTATTTCCCCGTCCAAAACCAGAATTTTGGCATGGAGTATCCCCTTTTGGTAACGATAGATTCGAACTCCAGATTCAAGTAACTCCTCAACATAGGAATGGGACGCCCAATAAGTAATCTTATGGTCCGGGACGCCTTGGAGAATAACCCTGACGTCTAAACCGCTGAGCGCTGCTGTCTTCAAGGCCATGATAGACCCTTCATCCGGAATAAAATAGGGAGTCTCTATAAAAATCGTCTTTTCCGCACTAGTCAAAGCTACAAAGAATATTTCTAACATCGATCCCCAATCTGAATCAGGACCAGTAGCCGCAATTTGAGTCATTTGAGTTTCATATTGACAAGGTTGTGGATAGTACCTCGGATCGAAAATGTCTTGTCGGGTCGGGCCATTCCAGTCATTCAAAAAGACCATCTGCAGGAAATTAACAGAATCCCCCTCTAGTTTGAGAAATGTATCCCGCCAAAACCCAATTTTTTTATTGCGCGACAAATACTCATCCCCTACGTTTAATCCTCCTAGAAAACCCACCCTACCATCGACGACAACAATCTTTCGATGATTGCGCAAGTTAAGACGCCGCGATAAGAAAGGAAATCGGACAGGATAAAACACTTCCGCCTCGACCCCAGCTCTCCTCAGTTCCCCAAACCGTTTCTTTAAAGATCGATTGACTAACCCATCTACGAGAACGCGCACTTTAACCCCTTCGGATACTTTACGAATTAATAGATTTAGTAAATCTTGACCAATAGCATCATTATGAAAAATAAAAAATTCTAGATGAATGTGATCCTTAGCGCTTTGTAGCGCGATAAAAAGAGATTCAAACGTTTCGTCACCGTTAGTGAGCACTTGAGAACGATTATTAAACGTTAACGGCGCGGAGGCATCATTAAATAATAGCCTGGCCAGCTTCTTATTTATTAGAATAGTTCCTGTCTGATCGACACTCTCTTCACTCGATTTAGCTTGCCGATCCTTCAGAATTTTTTCGGTTTGCAATTGCCTAACTTGTTTATGACGAGAGAGTTGATGTTTCCGGACAACGCGTCCTAACAACACATATAGTAGCGCGCCCAAAATCGGCAGAACTCCCAGAATTAAAAGCCATATTATCGTCTTGGTCGGATCCCTATTTTCTAAGAAAATAACGGATCCCAAAATCACAAGTTGCGCGAAGGTAATCAGGGCGATGGTCACCAACAAAATGGAAATAAGATTTGCCTCCTCTAGAAAACATCCTTTACGACTCTCTGTAAGTCGCTGGCAGAACGACAGCGATACACCTTTGTGCAATAAGGTTGATATTCTTTCATAAGATTATCCGGTTCATTCCACTCCTGAACGTCTAAAGGATTTAGCCAAACTACATTACGTACTCTTTCAGAAATCTGAGCTATGTATTCTGTTTGAGCAGAGCGATAGTTATTTTTGCCATCTCCTAATAGAACAAGAGTCGCACGTGATGACACCACTCTAAGTTTGCTCTCAGCCAGTTCCTTAAAGACCGCCCCATAATCTGAAAACCCCAAACTTACTTTATGCCCCCAGCTTCTGATCTCTTGTTTAACTCCGTCGAGATCTCCATCCCAAACAAAATTCGAAACATCCCAGACAGAATCGATAAAAAAGAACACACGTATCTTACGAAAACGGCCTCTAAGACAGGTCACTAAATGAATAAAAAATTCAACATAAGCGACCATAGAATTCGAAACATCACATAGTACCACCAGTTCCGAGGCACGAGGAATTCTTTGACGATAACTTAAATGAAAGAGCAATCCATTCCACTGAACGCTTTTCTGAACTATACGAGCAATGTCAATAGTCCCTCTCTGACTGCATTTCCAACGTGTCCCCGGTCGCACCGCCAACTTACGCGCCCATTTCCGGATACTCGACTTTACTAGGTCCTTTTCTTCTTCTGATAATGTGCTTAAGGATTTAAAAAGCCAATGCTGCCGAACAAGGGGTTGCCAACTATTTTCGTGGCTTACTTGAACTGTCAAGAGCCTCTGACGCATTTCATGAATAAGAGAGGCTCGACTGTCCTGATGAATGTACCATTCCTCGTCTGAAAGAGCACAACGTTGATAGGCCAAATCATTGGAGTTAATCCACGTATAATAATCCATTTCTGCTAAAACAGTTTTAACTCCGTCATCAATTTGTACTCCACAACACATCAATTCTTCAAGTCGCGAAACTGGAATTTGATTTGAAACGTCTACAGCATCAATAACCGACCCCATATGAGTTAGGCTAATTCCTCCAAATCCACGGCCTACTCCTTGTCCGCCCATTCCCAAGTTGCCTTGGTTTTCTTCTAAAGCTTCAATTTTTGTTTTTTCTTCCTTAGGACATTGTTCATTCAACGGTGAATTTTCCACTAAGATTCTCCAGACCGTTTCAAAGATCGAAGAATCTTGGGAACGATGAATGAACAAAGCTTTCACTATCAATTTTTCTGACATATTCGGAAAACGATGAAAACAAGTTTGAGCATCAAGAATATCTTGGGAGGAAATTGATAACGAGGCCTGTCTTAATGCGTGAACTAACCTAATGAAACTCCACCCATTCATTATGTCCATCCCTTACTTTAGCGAGGTTCAGGTATAGGAACTCTTTTTTGTCAGTGAAAAACACATAATCTCAGCTACGATGTAGAGCTTCAATTTCCCACTTTTTAAGACGTTCCTCTAATTTAGCAATGTCCTTTGGATATTTCAGTAACACACTGAGTGTCCCAAGAAGCTCTCCATAATTCACTTCCACTTTCTGAAGTGCGTGTAGAGCACGTGCAAAATCAATCGTCTCAGACACACTTGGGAGCTTTTGCAAGGGCAGTTTCCTGACCCTAGCAACGAAGCCACAAACGTCCTTTATTAAGCGCTCGGAAAGCTCGGGAGCTTGCGAGCCAAGGATGGAAATTTCCCGTTCTAATGAAGGATATGTCAAGTAGATATGTATGCAACGCCGTCTTAAGGCATCGCTAAAGTCACGTGAATTATTACTGGTTAAGATGACAACTGGCCTAGTTTTGGAAGAAATAGTTCCTAGTTCTGGAATTGTAACCTGAAACTCCGCGAGTAACTCTAAAAGAAAACTCTCAAACTCCTCATCACTTTTATCCAATTCATCAATCAGCAAAAGAACTGGTTCGGGAGAAAGAATTGATTCCAGGAGAGGTCGCGAAAGCATAAACTCTTCTGAAAATAAATTCAGTTTAATTTTATCCCAATCGTCCGTCTTGGCCAATTGCAAACGCAATAACTGTTTCGCATAATTCCAATCGTACAAGGCCTTATTTATATCTAGTCCTTCGTAACACTGCAATCTTATCAATTTTCGTTTTTCCACCCGTGCCAAAGCCAACGCCAACTGTGTTTTTCCTACCCCAGCTGGTCCTTCAATAAGACATGGTTTCTCCAAGGCCAACACAAGAAACAACGTTGTCGCCGCTTCTTCATCGATAAGGTATCCTTCTTCTTTGAGCTCCTGTGTTAAATTCAAAGGAGATGTCTGCATAAGTTCCTCCTGTAGCTGATTTAAATCTTATCCTCAATAAGCGAACGCACTAGGTGATAAGCCGAGAATTGCCCTAAGCTAAAATATGTAATAAAGGGAGTTTGGGGGAAAAGTTTTTGTGTGATTGCTTTAGTTTCATATCCTTGATGGGAAAGTGTCAGAATCTGATCCTGTAATTCTTCTAGGTAAGATAGTTTTTGCTCTACTAAACGGTATCCATGTTCAATCTTCCCTGCATGAGCACAATAAACCGTGTCAAAGCTTTCCGTTAATAGCGCGCGGAGGGATTGCATCAGCCGAGGAATATTTTCTTTACGCCGGACGACCCGTGTCTTATGTTGGACAAACAAGTCTCCACTAAATAGCCGCCCTTCGCTCCGATCAAGAAATACGACATGATCCGAAGTATGTCCAGGAGTATGAATAACTTCGAAACGGGTATGAGTATTTTCAATATAATCGGGCAAAGCCTTCGCTGGGAAACTCTCCCTATTCCCCCAAAAAGCCAAACGGTAGAGCGGAATACTTCCCTTCTTATGGCAGATGTCTAAGGATTGAGGGTGTATATAACCTGAGACCTGGAATTTCTTCATCAAATAAGCTGTATTACCAGTATGGTCTTCGTGAAAATGGGTATGTACAATCTTATCCGGTCTATTTTGCTTACAGAACTCTGTGATTGCCTTCTTCATCCGATGTGGACCACTATCAATTAACATGCCATCGACAAGGTAAGAATAGACGTTAATGGTGGTTCCCATCATTTGCATTTTGCTGTTAAACATCTTCACTTCTTGCGCTTTACTTTGACTACAATATCTTGCAGTAAGATAATTAGTTGTCATCAAAGAAAACCCCATTTCCTTGGATTTCCTCCAGTTTTAAATAATTATACTACATATGTAAATAAAGTAATCAGAATAGTCTAGGTTTTATCTCTTTAAGGTTAATTTTTTTAGATCCACTATTTTACCTTGGAACATCTCCTTAGGGTTAATTCGAATTTCAAATGTATTTTCTAACCTTTTAATATAAGAAACCTCTTTAGAAGTTACAATAGAAATTGCTAGCCCGCTCTCTCCTGCTCTGCCCGTTCTTCCCACCCGATGAAGATATAGTTGAGGATCTTCAGGTAGATCAAGATTAAAGATATGCGTGATCCCTTTGATGTCCAATCCTCTGGCGGCCAAGTCTGAAGCAACGAGTAAACTGATCTTTCCGGTTTTGAAATCATCCATTGCTTTTCTACGGTCGACCTTGTTCGCACCTCCATATAAACCTGTAGCTTCCAAACCATGAAATCTAAGCCTTTCAACCATCTTCTCAATTTCTTCGCTTCTGTTAATAAAGATTAAGGCTCGAGTGGGAAGAACCATCCGAATAAGCTTCCTTAAAACTTCTATTTTATCTCTTTGTTCCGCTAGAAAATACATATGCGTGATTGTGGGGGCAATAGTGATTTTATCCGTAATACGGACAATTTCAGGGTTTTTTAAAAATTCTGAAGCTCGTTGCATGGTAACCGGAGGTAAAGTGGCTGAGAACAACAAAAGTTGTGTTCTACTTAAGGTTGTTTTAATCACTGCTTTAACAACCTTGGAATTATTTT
>JAJYAS010000765.1 GCA_021779415.1 Bacillota bacterium | reverse complement strand
TCTGGTGATTATCCGGGGATTATGCGCCGTGATCGAGGCCTATTTAATTTATTGGCCGGTCACCTATTTTATTGCACGCAAATTCTTTAAATTTACCCCTGAATGGGCGGCACCGCTGGCATCCGGTGTCTCAATCTGCGGTGTCTCAGCAGCGATTGCCACGGCCGCAGCCATTCGAGCACGCCCCTTAGTGCCTGTTATTTTGTCCGCTGTTATTATTGTTTTTGTAGCCGTTGAAATGCTCATCTTGCCCTTGCTGGCTCAAACCTGGCTTTTTCACGAACCGATGGTCGCTGGTTCCTGGATGGGCCTAGCTGTGAAGAGTGACGGAGGAGCGGTGTCAAGTGGAGCAATTGCCGATTCGATGATTCGGGCCAAAGCTCTAACAGATCTGGGGATTCGATGGGAAGAAGGCTGGATCCTGATGGTTGCTACCACTACCAAAGTATTTATTGATGTATTTATTGGCGTGTGGGCATTTATCCTAGCAGTTGTTTGGTGTGTCTTCGGGATCGATAGAACAAAGACTCAGTGCGATAAGGTTTCGGCAGGAGAGATCTGGGACCGTTTCCCCAAATTTATTATCGGTTTTGCTCTAACTTTTTTGCTCCTGCTTTTGATGGGGTTAAATAATCCCAGCATTGTAAAGGCAGCGACAGTGGGCGCAGACCAAGCCAACGCTCTGAGGACTTTTTTCTTTGCTTTGTGTTTCTTCTCAATTGGTTTGATCACCAACGTACGAAAGCTCTGGGCTGCTGGTATGGGACGTATCGTAGGAGTATATGTCATCTGCTTGTTTGGTTTCATTATCTGGGTCGGACTATTTGTCTCTTGGCTTTTCTACCACGGTATCGTGCCACCAGTAATTGCCGGCTAGCTTAAAAGAGAACTAAGGAGGGTTTCAATATGCCAAAAACTCAACTCCGGACAGGCGAGCATTCTTCAGTCAACGTCCAAGAAGTGCTCGCAGAAGATGAATGGTACGATTTGCTTCCTGTGGAGAAAAAACTTATCTCCATTACTTTAGGGCTGGGCTTAATATTACTGGTTATCTTTGTCTTTGTGTTTAAGGTGATTTAGTAAAATAAGTTTCAATAAGGTTAACAGGGAAGAAATATAAAAGATTACAGTGAACAATCTATGTTACAAGGGAGGATAAAGACTATGTTCAAAAAGATTTTAGTACCGACGGACGGTTCTGAATCATCACGTCATGCACTCCGCAAAGCCTTGGAACTTGCCCAGAAATTCAATTCCGAAGTGGAACTTTTTCATGTAACCCAATCTATGGAAGCTTATTATGGATATGAGGTGGGTTACAGTATTGTCATTAACCCGGACCAAATCAAAAGGAACGGTGAGTTAGCTTTAGAATACACATTAAAGGGCATTGATGTCGGAGACGTGCATTTATCAAAGAAACATGTACCCGGGAATGCTGTGGGTAGTATCTTAGAAGAAATTAAAGGAGGGTTCGATTTAGTAATCATGGGGACTCGTGGACATGGAGCTTTTGCTGGAGCAATCGTTGGTAGTGTTACACAACGTGTATTGGCCCATTCCCATTGCCCAGTGCTAATTGTTAAATAACTAGCCATACCTTTCCTTTGAATGATTATTTCCATAAATAGAGCTGGAAGCTATCGTGCTTCCAGCTCTATTTATTGGGATCAACTCACGACCATGCTGGCAATAGAACAATGGGGTGATTTGGTTATTTTTTTAATGTTTTTTCGAAAACGTTCATATCTAATACAGCAGTATTCAAGAAAGTCGTCGCCATTGTAATGCCTGATTAAAGCCCAAGCTGTCCAGAGTAAATCTTGTGCTATCATAAAGCTTTTTATTTTTAATTCTTCCATAGGGGTCAGAGGATGGCCGAAGTAGCTCTGAATTAGATAGTGGATAGCTTCTACGGACAGTTTGGATTCAAGAATGTAGGCTGCCACATCCCAACAGGGATCATTCATACCCGAATATTCCCAGTCTATTAGAAATGTTTTGCCAGTAGCGTCAATAATAAAATTTTCAGGCACTGTGTCATTATGACAGGGTACCAAAATTGTATTCTTAATGTTTTTTTGGACAAAAGTGACTAATTCGTCTTTAAGGGTTGTGTAATCAAAGAAAAACCCGCCGTGTAGTTGTTGGATAATCAGTTCATATTTAGAAAGCTCAGTTTGCCAATCAAAGCGGTTCGAAAAAAGTTTCGGAGATGAATGGATTTTTTTCATTATATTAGAAACAGCTTCTAGGTTTTTGGGGGAACAAGGATCAGCGTAAGCCAAGTTTTGGCTATCTTTTATGTATAGGCTTATTCTGATTCCGCTGTATTCGTCAAAGTAAATGCACTCAGAGTTCACACCGAACTCTGAGGCAATATTGTTATTGATCCTTTCCATTTTTCGATCAATAATCTGTTCCGTCATGCCGCCAGGTTGTCTGATAACATAATCGACACCCTTAATGTTCATTATGTAGTTGTAATTAGTAAGTCCACCGGCAAAACGGGATTTGTCGAATATAATGCTTTCATCGTGAAAAGCATGGCGCAGCTTTTCTTGAACTAATTCTTCCATTCTCATATATAACTCCACCAAGCTATCAAACTTGAATTTTAAGATTATTGTTAATATACTCTAGCAAAAAAAACTAACAAAATCAATGCATTTAGACCGTATTAATGAATTTTAACGTTTGTCTGGATTATGCAAGAATATCGCTTTAGTACAATAACTAAATTTTGCTAGATATAATAATGCTAATTATCACTATTGATTCTTCAAAATAAAAGTTTCTGTATGCGATATCATCAAAGTAACAAATTATCGGTTAAAAAAAAATAAAAGTA
>JAJYAS010000764.1 GCA_021779415.1 Bacillota bacterium | reverse complement strand
ATAAAGCCAAGACCTACAGCCAATCCATAGTACAATCCTCTTGTGCCCGCTTGGTGAGCTGTGATGAACGCTCCGACGAAGATGCTGGTGGCAAAGATAATATTGATCGTCAGATCGGATTCAGGAAGTGATGTGAAGGAAAGTAGAACGCCAAAGACTAGAGACATTAATAAAGCTAAGATAGTGGCTAAAAGAATCCCTTTAAGAATTAAAGTAAGTTGAAAGGATTTTGACATGGTTATCCCTCCCTTAATTGATTACCTATGCTTTGATTTTGCAAAATATGACTGGGAGGAGAATACAAGTTAGGGACGTTTCTCGACTTGTATTACATGGTGGTCAAGTCTCGGTTTCTGGTGAACCGTAATTTTCGCATTAAAAACAGGGGAGGAACTTTAAATGAAAAAGATGATACCTGATTTTGAGAAGATGAAACAAGCCGGTGAGAAAATTAGCATGTTAACGGCCTATGATTATCCTTCTGCCCAATGGGTCGAAGCAGCTGGGGTGGATACGATTCTTGTGGGCGATTCTTTAGGTATGGTTGTCTTGGGGTATGATTCTACGGTTCCAGTAACGATGGAAGAAATGCTTCATCACACTAAAGCGGCTCGTAGAGGAGCGCCACAAACATTTGTGGTCGCTGATATGCCTTTTATGAGTTATGCCACACTTGAGCTTGGTATCATGAATGCTGGTCGGCTGATCAAAGAAGGGGGGGCAGATGCTGTAAAACTTGAAGGGGGAAATGAAATTGCCCCTATTGTTCAGGCTCTTACGCGCGCAGGCATACCAGTTGTTGGACATATCGGGTTGACTCCCCAAACAGCAAATCAACTTGGGGGATTTAAAGTCCAAGGACGGGATCTGGAAAGCGCTAAGCAGATCGTCAAAGATGGACACGCAATAGAACAGGCTGGGGCGTTTTTAATTGTCCTTGAAGCGATTCCTAAGCAGGTTGCGGCCGAAATCACCACAGAACTTAAAATTCCTACGATAGGAATCGGGGCGGGACAGGACTGTGACGGACAAGTTCTTGTGTATCACGATATATTAGGGCTTTTCGAACGGTTTAGACCTAAGTTTGTAAAACAATATGCCCAATTGGGGCAAGAGGCCGTTCAAGCAATGAAGGAATTTAATAAAGAGGTTAAATCAAGTGTTTTTCCATCGGAAGAGCATACTTTTGGCCTTTCTGAAAGTGTTATTCAAAAACTTTATGGAGATAAGTGAGTTAAAATCTAAATAGTATAATTAAAGTTCAATTTAGAATAATATTTGCGCTAGCTTTTTCTATTAGCTTTGATATAATAGATATAAAATTAAGGTAATTTGATAACTTATTGGAAGGAAGGAGGGACTTGTATTGAGATTAAAGGAAAAAACTCATAGAAAATTTGTCGAATTTTTTGAGAAAATTTCTAATATGTACCAAGGCAAAGAGTTTGAATTGGCATATTCAGATATTCAACGGGAGACAGGCGCAGCTAGTGTGACCTTAAAACGTGCTATTAAGGCTTTAGCTGAAGACGGCGTGATTGAAGTTGAACCGGGACGCAACTCGAGATACGCCCGTTTTCGATATCTTTTGGTTTCTGAAAACGCGGAGGAACTATCTTCAGACACAACGCCCTACGGATCAGAGAATTTGAGCGCGGAGGAAAAGGCTCCACCTAAAGGAATTTTTGATTCTGTGAATGAGGACGTTAGTGAACTTACGCAGTTGGTTGACCATCTTAGGCGGCGTGTGCGTAATCAAGAAATGGCAATTGCCTTACTTCAAGATCGACTTGCGGAAATCGAAGATAAGCTACGAAAACGTTAATTTCCAATCAAAATAATTTCCAAACATTTGTAGAGATTTTTTTCTAAAGTGGTGCTATAATAAAAATACGTCCTGGGTTGTGCGTTAGATTATCTTGGTTTTGATCCTATTAGTGACAAGGGAACTAAATGTCAAGTTAGTACAACAAGCCCTTTTCTTCCTGAATAAGGGAAGCTGGAAAGCTTGGACTAGGTGCCCACCTGCGAGAGCAGGGTCAGAAACCTGGAGTCTTACGGCAAGTTGGGGAAGGGTAGGGAGTATTCCCTACCCTTATTTATATTATCAATCAGAAAATTTCGGGTAGGTCCCTTCTCGCCATACGGCATCTAGCCATACTTGGCGATTCTCTAATCTCGAACGTCCTGTTCGAGCCCTTGGTTACAGGGACACTTGGCCATCGGCCAGCGCATCAGTGCAACTAGGTGACCGCCTTCGCTAAGGCTGGCGCTAGCCAAGTTTCTTTATTAGGGGGGGTAAAAGATGACACGGATCATTCTAACACGTCATGGACAGACCTTGTGGAACATTGAAGGGCGTGTTCAAGGGAGTTTAGACTCTCCGCTTACTGAAAAGGGAATATTACAAGCGCGTTCTTTAGCTTCTAGGTTAAAGAACGAGGGAATTACGCATATCTATTCCAGCGATTCCCCCCGAGCAATGGGTACAGCTGAAGAGATTCGCCGTGAACTCGGACTTGATAAATTATGCATAGATATTGCGCTGCGTGAGTTTTCCTTTGGAGAGTGGGAAGGACGCGTATGGCAAGAGCTACGAGTTGCCAATCCAGATGTATTTAAGATCTGGGACGTGGAACCGCACTTAGTCACTGCTCCGGGCGGGGAAAACATGGAAATGGTTTTGGAGAGGGCCTGGAACTTTTTGCAGAGCATTATCAAGAACCACTCTGGGGAGACGGTTTGTCTTGTGACTCATGGATTGACACTAAAACTACTCGTAACGAAAGCGCTGGGCTTTGAGGTTCACGAGTGGGCTAAATCACCGTGGCAACATAATACGGCCTTGAATA
>JAJYAS010000763.1 GCA_021779415.1 Bacillota bacterium | reverse complement strand
TAATGTCCATTTTTAGTATATTAAGCATTTTCCTCTTAACTTATAAGCACACTAAGAACGCAAATAGAATAAAGCGATTTATTAATTAAGGAGATGATCAAATAGCAACTAAACGAAGATCCTAAAGAAGAAAAGGAGGTCAAAATATGAACGGGAAGAATTCCCTCTTCGTGTCAATTATTTCACTGGCATTATTGACGGCCTTAACTGTAGGGTGCAATAAAACGACGCCAGCCCCTACCGTCCCATTACAAGGGACACAGCCGCTCGACAACACCGTAACTAAGATTTCATATGTCGGAACTAACACGTGTAAACAATGTCACACTGGAGTATACGACACAGTTTCACACACCAGTCATTTTGATGCCTTTAAACCTCTGGCTAATTATCCCTTGGACAAGCCATTAACTCCAATTACTGTTTTTGATGCCGCAAACACTGAAAAGCCAACCTCGACCACGCTCGATTTATCGAAGGCCAAGGTTTATGGGGTTATGATGAATGACTATGTTATTGCTGAGGTACCTACTGACGCCGGATTTAAAAACAAACTTTATCGTGTTGCAGCTCTAAAGAAAACAGATGATAAGTGGACACTACAAGCAGCAAAACAAGCTGATGTAGATAAAGATGGTAAACCGGATTGGTATACAGAAGCTTTCACTTGTGGAGGATGTCATGCTCCGGGCATTGATAAGGCTTCACCCGATTATGGTATATCCTGTGAATCGTGTCATGGACCTGGTGGGACCCATGCAAGTGCTACTGATAAAAAGGGAACTATGAACGCTGAGACCGCAAAAAAAGCGTGCTTAACTTGTCATAAGAGCGATCCTATTAAAGATGCCCAAGGAAACTTTACCACAGATAATCACCATGGTACACGTGATTATTTTGCAAGTAAGCATTCTCAAAGTTCACAATTGAATCAATGTCTAACCTGTCACACTCCCCATAAAGCCAACTCCAACGGGGATATGCTTCAAGCAGATAAACCTGCAGATATTTGCGTTAAATGTCATGCTGGAAAAAATTTAGACCCTGATAAGCTAATGTGGAAGAATCCAACTGATCCTTATGGACACATCACCAAAGATCACAGCTTCGGAGCGATTAAATATGAGGATCTGCAAGATGATCCGGCTACCAAACCCGTCGAAATAAAGAATCCTACGATCATCGAATTAATTAAGTCAAAGTTACCTGAACTAGCCAAATAATGATTAATTCGGTTTAAAGGGTCCTACGTAACGGTACGTTTTTCCAGAAAAAGTTTAAGGGGCAGATATGCATCAAATCCACACATATCTACCCCTATTTTTATGCCTTTTTTGGGATCATCCCTAAAACTTCATCTGGCTGCGAGAGTTAAAAAACGAGGCTAAAAGTGAATTCGTTCCGCTAAAGCCTAACATCGAGAGTTCATATAACAAGGCTTCTGTCGCTTGGCTTAGTGCAGTTTGCTATCGGATAAAAGGTACTCTTATAGAAAAAGGAGATTAAAGAACACAGCTAGCAGTAGCTTCAAGCTTCAGTAACAATCCCTCCAATGAAGTTCCACTGCTGCTATGGCATCTGAAAACCGGTATTTTCTTTCTTTTTGCTTCTTTCACAGCTACGTGAATCATTTGATGGGAGACTGTCGAGGTGAATAAAACTATCCCATCGGGCGATCCGATCGCCTTGCCAAACTTCGCTGGCATTTGAGTATAGACCTTAACACGATGCCCTCGTTTGGAGCATATCCCCATATATTCGCTATGCATCCGATCATGGCCCCCTACAAGCACAATACTCATCGAATCTCTCCTTCAGCTGAAATTGTTAGATATAACTCTTCATACTTCCTAGATTTTATTAGAACAATCACACTTGCTTTGGGTGCAGTCTCCACAGCAAGTGCTTCCCCCTTTTCGCATGCGCACAATTGTCCGAACGACAATAAAAACAGTCACACCAACAATGACACCACCTATAATCCAATTAATCATTTCATCACCTTTTTTCATTATTTTTTTATTATCAGACCAGATGGAATGTAATCAACTAAAACCCATTAATTTTCCAACTTGAAAAATAAGAAATGCTACTGACCATGCTACACTGGTCGAATATCCTGCCGTGATTAACGTCCACTTCCAGGAATTCATCTCCCTTTTGATAGTTGCAAAGGCTGCCATGCACGGCAAGTAAAGTAGGGAAAACGCCATGAATGCATAAGCTGTTAATGGGGTAAACGATGCCTGCAGGGCTGTTAACAAGTCCACTGAACCGTCTGTTGCTCCTGAGACTCCATTCAAAATACCCATAGTTGACACAACCGCTTCTTTTGCTACAAAACCCGTGAGCAATGCAACCGCTGCTTTCCAGTCTCCAAAGCCAAGAGGTGTGAAAATCGGGGCTATGGCTTTGCCGACTGCTCCTAGTATGCTTGCTCCTGGGTCCGCCGCTGCTTGGAAGGAAAAATCAAAGTATTGTAGAAACCAGATTATCACTGCTGCAGCAAAGATGATCGTCCCTGCTTTTTTGACAAACCCTTTGCCCTTGTCCCACATATGAATCATCAAACCTTTGAATGTAGGAATCCTGTAGGGAGGTAATTCCATGACGAAAGGGGCCACTTCCCCTTTTAGAATGGTTTTCTTAAGGACAAATCCCGATAAAACGGCAATCACAATACCCAGCAGATAAAGTGAGAAGACAACCATGGTTTGATTGTTTGAAAAGAAAGCTGCTGTGTACAAGGCATAAATCGGAAGCCTTGCACCACAGGACATAAAAGGGATGAGCATTATGGTCAAACGTCGGTCCTTTTCATTTTCCAAGGTTCTCGTACTCATGACCGCCGGAAC
>JAJYAS010000762.1 GCA_021779415.1 Bacillota bacterium | reverse complement strand
TGAAACACTGCACCTGTCCCCTTGTTTTCATATTTTCCACCAATTTCGAATAACAAAAATTCTTTTGGAAATTATAACTGAAATTAATAGTACGAGGTGACTATATGTTTGAACTGTCATTTTATTTAATATTTGCAATTGCACTTGGACTGATGTCTTTTTTATTAATTCCAAGAAACTTATATAAGAAGTATTTTCTCTATGGATTACTATTCGGAGGAATTGTGGATATAGCACTTGTATCACTGTTTCACTTTATGGGTTTCATAATCTATAAAAACATGGGTGCGACAAGCATTTTCGGAATTTTTTCGTTTTGGACTCCTATTACATGGACTTTTTACTTTATGATATATTTCTACCTTTTACCAGTAAGAAAAGCTTTTTTAGTCCCTTATGTCCTTATATCTGTAGCCTTAAATTATTCGGTGGGTTTGGTAATGTCACAATCAGGCCTATATGAAGTTATTGGTGTCTATAAATATATCCAGCCTTTTGTTTATTTAATGTGGTCAGTGATAACATCTTGGGTATTTCTCAAAGGCGAACATAAGGTTGTGATCTGACTAAAGAGAGATAAGCTTGTTCTTAGCAGCTTCAAACATAAGCGCTAGTGAGTTAGCAGAAGGCCCCATGTATTCACGACCCTTGATAAATAGTTTTTCAACTCGAATTTCTGTCAATTTTTCTTGTGTTACCTTTAGTGGATTTTTATCCAGCACAACAAAGTCAGCTATCTTGCCCTCAGTCAAAGTGCCTCTGGCATCTTCGTCAAAAGTCAATCGTGCTGGCCAATTTGTATGCATCCGGAGAGCATCTAAGACTGATATTCTTTGCTCAGGGTTCGGATGCTGGCAAGCAGCAAAGATACCAAACATTGGATCAGGTAACGTACAAGGGGCATCTGAGCCACCAGCTATTGTCAGACCATGCTTAAGCATACTTTTGAGAGGGATCAGGTCATTGATTCGTTGACCAAGTATTTTTTCGAGGTAGTCTGTAGGCTCTTGCTCCCAGTATAGAAATGGGGATTGAACAGCCAAGTGCAGCCCTAGTTTGGCGGCCCTCTCAAGCAAAGGCTGTGGAATCAGATCCGCATGGATAATAATATGACGATGGTCACTTCGCGGAAAATCCGTCAGAGCCTCTTCATAGGCAATGACGGCCTGTTCAACTGCTGCATCTCCGATGGCATGCATAGATACCTGAAGTTCTTGCCGATTAGCTCTTTTGACAAAGTCAGATACTGTTTGTTGTGTATAGACCAATACGCCTCTATTATCTGCATTATTGCTATAAGGTTGACTCAATGCGGCATCCTCTGAACCGAAACAGCCATCTAATGCCGTAGTAAAGCAGCCACCGATGCGCGGCATTTTTCGTTTCTGAACCTTATCAATGTTCATCGTCTGAAAATAGATACGAAAATTCTGGGGCAATCCATAGGCCGCCACCCGCATCATGTCCACATCGATATCCCGGGGAAATCCAACCCCTTCAACTGTATGAACCAAGCCAATCCCCCTGCGTGCTAAATAATCCGCACCATTGATTAAATTCTTAAGAACTTTAAACGGTGAAACGGATCCCGTTATGTAATTTACACCATCGTAAAATGCTTGGTGGTATAACCACCCAGTATTCCGGTCAAATCCTGGGCTTTTTTGGACAGCATCAGGAAACTGAGCAAGTAACGCTGTGTTAGCCACAGCGGCATGTCCGTCGTACTTAACCAGCAAGAGGGGGAGGGTTGTGATCTTATCCAAATCATTACGTTCCGGAAGTCTCTTCTCCTTAACTATATGAGCAGAGCAGCCAAACCCCAGAATCAGTTTTTCCTGAGGGTTGTTGCGACAGTAACCGTTGATAATGTCCCCCATTTCGCAAAAATTGCGAGCGGTACGGACATCTACGGTAGACTGGAACAAGGAGAATGAGGCAAAGTGGAGATGGGAGTCCGCAAAGGATGGCACAACGCATTTTCCGCGCAGATCAACCCGTTCCTTGATTCCTAAATATTTATCGGGTAGCCGATCCCCAGTAAAAATGATTTTGCCTTGGTCCTCTATCAAGAGTTGAAAGTTCCTATTCTCATCCTCACAAGAAATAAATTCTCCATTTTCATAGAGCCTCATCGTGACACCTGCCAATACTTATTCATTTTGTGCCGCCAGTAATTATACTCCACGGCGAATGATTCACACCTTTTCTTTTCGCCAAATTGCTCGCGTTCCCTTCCACCAATTACTAATTATTTCATCAGTATTAACACCACCAATGTTGTACATGCTATCGCTAACATTAACGCAGGAGATCTTAACCATGAGTATTAATCATCTCTGGATCATCGTCAGTGCCAGTTTTGTCTTCTTTATGCAGGCGGGTTTTGTATGCTACGAAGTCGGTTTTATCCAATCCAAGAATGTGATCAGTGTGGCTATTGAAAACATCCTCACCTTTGTCATCACCACCTTGGTTTATTGTTTTTTAGGTTTTGCGCTGATGTTCGGTCCCACTCATTTGGGTATTTTCGGCACCAACTACTGGTTGCTCAACAATCTGTCCCTAACTCAGAATTCTCTGGGATTTGTCTTTGTCTTTTTTGAATTAATGTTTGCCGGTACCGCGGTAACCATTGTGTCCGGAAGCATGTCCGAAAGAACCCGTTTACTCCCGTTACTGATTGCCGCAGTTTTTCTGGCTGGCTTTATTTACCCTCTGTTTGGGCATTGGGTTTGGGGAGATTTATTCATTAATCAGCCTGCCTGGTTAAAAAGGTTAGGCTTTTTGGATTTTGCTGGGGCTACTGTCGTACACGGAACTGCTGGTTGGGTTTCATTAGCAGGAATTATTATTG
>JAJYAS010000761.1 GCA_021779415.1 Bacillota bacterium | reverse complement strand
TCGTATAAAGGAGGCGTTGTTTCCCCCAGTCGAAGGGTTTAATCTTAAAGCTTGGTATCAGTTTGCTTGGGGAGTTTATCGGGATCAAAAACCAGAAACGGTTGTGATTCGTTTTCATCCTCATTTTTCCACTCTTAACCGTGTGAGAGAGGAACTCGCCAAAAGGGCAACTTGTACTTTAATCGAGGATGGAGACGGTCTTTTAATGTATGACCAAGTGGAAGGATTAGATGAACTGGCGGTCTGGTTACGAGGATTCGGAGCGGGTGCAGAGGTACTCGAACCTCTAGCACTTAGGGAAAAGGTTACCGAAGAATTTACACGACTTCTAAAAATGTATGGAGGTGGATCCTCTGAATTCGATTGAACGCATGGGAAAAATTATGGCCTTGCTTGAAGCCCACCCTGAGGGATTAACTGGACGTACCTTAGCTAATGGATGCGGTGTTCCATGGGGGACGATGAAACAGGATCTTAAAGTGTTAGCCTCTTCGGTTGAGAACTCGTTTCCTTTATATACGGATCACGATGAAGGGGAGGATTATGATGAGGAGGATTTGTTTCAGCCAGAGGTTAAATGGTTTATGGCAGCGGCAGAAAAACGTTATACTCCAGTTTATTTAAATGTTCACGAAGCAGTAGGGGTTTTAGGTACTTTAGATTTTTTACAGGAAGAAAATGCTCTTAAAGAGAGTTTAAGACAAAAGATTTTGTCCGGTTTTGAGTTAGAAGAGGAAGAGATCTTTCGCTATATTAAAGGGGGTCTTACTCCCTTAGAACCTATTCACGGTAATACGTTCCCAGTGATAGAGGATGCAATTTTGAAAAACAAGCGGATATCTCTTGAGTTTAATGGCCGAGAGATAACGCTGGATCCCTTGGGGATTGTCTATTATTCGCGTTTAAGGTGCTGGTATTTGGTGGCTCGACAGGGAGAAATGTTTAAGACCTATCATTTTAGGAACATTCGAGAGGTGAAGTTAACAAAGGAGTCTTTCATTTACCCGGAAGGATTCTCGCTTAAAGGTTGGTTCGGGCCACGCTGGGGAATGGAATATGGAGATTTAATCCAAGTCAAAGTGCGCTTTTCTAATCGTTCTCAAACAGCTGCCAAGCTTCGTAAAGATGTGGCCCATCGTGCAAGTCAATTAACTACATTAGAGGACGGATCCATTCTCTTTGAAGATGAGATTATTGGGGTTAATGAATTTCTAACCTGGGTTTTGGGATTTGGGTCCGCGGCAGAAATCCTGGAACCAGAGGAGTTTCGGGAACTTATGCTCAATCGAATTCGCGAAACGTTGGGGAATTATGCTTTAAAGTGAGGAAGGTATACAGAAATGTCTCCCCACTTTGGTACAATAGTTATTGTAAGGGCCAAGATAGAGAGGATGAATTTAATTGCTCAAAGATTGTAAAGCAGGGGAACGGTTTGAAGGGATCTTGCTGGTTAATGAATGGAAAGAGGTTCCCTTTCGGCAAAAGCCGGGTGCCTACCTCTCCTTGACATGTCAAGATCGATCGGGGATGATTCAAGGGAAAATGTGGAACTATGATCCGCAAATTTTAGTATGGCTTAAAGATCAGGATATTTTTCGAGTCAAAGGGGTCGCTTCTGAGTACCGTGGTGCTTTGGACCTTACGATTGAAGCTATTCGGATGGTTCGGAAAGAAGAGGTAGATTTATCTGATCTTCTACCAAGTTCTCCGGTGACTGCAGACGAGTTAGAAGAACGCTTAGAAGTCTTGATCAAAACGATAATTCAACCGGAGATTCGAGTCCTGCTTGAGCAGTTTTTTAGCCATCCGGAATGGGGAATTGCCTTTCGCCAAGCTCCTGCCGCTATGAAAATACATCAGGCCTATCTTCGTGGGCTTTGGGAGCATAGTGTTAGAGTTGCCGAACTTGCCGTAGGGATAGCTGACCATTACCCGGGCATCAATCGTGATTTAATCGTAGCGGGGGCGCTATTACATGATATGGGTAAGATCGGTGAATACTCCTACGAACGGGGGATCAAGTTTACAACGGAAGGACGGTTGCTTGGACACATTATCTTAGGAATCGAACTCCTAACCGAGGAGATAGCTAAAATCCCTAGTTTTTCACGTGATTTGCGTTCTAAATTGTTGCATATTATTACAAGCCATCATGGGAAATATGAGTGGCAATCCCCAAGGCGGCCAAAGATAATGGAAGCTTTGGTGATTCATTATGCTGATGTACTGGATGCTGAACTTTACCAGTTTGAAAAGGCTAAAGAGAGCTATCCGGAGGATGAGTGGTCCCCCTATATCCCGAGTATGGAGCGGTATATTTACTTGAAGTAGGGGAGGAAGTCATGCTTTTATGGTCTCTGCTAATTGATAATCCCAAAAGCGATTGGCTACGAGACGCAGGCAGAAGGGATTTCGGCCCCAAATGTTAGGATTATCGAGAGAGAGCATCAGAGCATAGGCCTTCTGGCAAATTGAAAGTACTGGGTAACTCTTCGCTATGTACGCTAGAACTGAGAGCATGGCTTCACGCCGTTCTGCGTGAAACAGGTTTTGAATGTAGCGGCGGCTGTGAGGGGACAAGCGAAAACACGTTAAATCAGACGCTAGGGGAGCAATCTCATGAGCAGAAAAGGATACCACCTCCAATTCTGGCAGATCTGCCAAGAGATCAGCTGTTTGTAGAAATTTTCCAAGTTGCTCTTGAATTTCGATCGCTGGAAACGTAAAAATCCCAGGGGTCAAAGCTAAGATTTGAATTCTAAGCAGGTTAGCCTTCAGTATTTTCTCATCTTTTATAAAAATCGGAGATGACTCTGTCATGTACTGGATGAGAGCGCCTATAACTATGTTCCCTTCGCAG
>JAJYAS010000034.1 GCA_021779415.1 Bacillota bacterium | reverse complement strand
ATGTTGGGCGAAGCCCCGGGACTACTGGCCATGATCGGTGGCATCATCGTGCTTTCAGCGATTACTGTACGGTGTATCCTAGTGGCACTGCCATCTCCAATAAAAGAAGTGATTAGTAGTAGCTGACCTCCTGACAGTAGTTATAAATAGACTCATTCAAAAAATGAGGTTGACCCATATGGGCCAACCTCATTTTTGATTCATACTTAGTTTATTTGAGAGATTTTCCGAGAACGCTGTGACGGATACCGTAACTGAAATAAATTATTAACCCGATTACCAGCCATACCACAAAACGAATCCAAGTTATGAGAGGAAGTTGAGCCATTAGAATAAGACAGAAGAGTGCAGCTAATATCGGAACTAACGGTACCCACGGAACCCTGAAGGAGCGGCGAAGATTAGGTTGGGTTTTGCGTAAGACGATAACTCCCACTGAAACGAAGACGAAGGCAGATAGAGTACCGATGTTGACGAGCTCTGCAACCGTATTAATGGGAGTAATGCCAGCAATAACGGCCACGACAATACCTGTTATCCAAGTGCTGAGAAAGGGAGTTTTGTATTTTGGATGAACACTTGAAAAGACTTTAGGTAAGAGACCGTCTCGACTCATTGCAAAGAAGACTCGAGTTTGTCCATAGAGCATAACGAGTAAGACTGTGGTGATCCCACCCATGGCACCCAAAGAGATAATTCCAGCGGCCCAGTCTTGATGAATATAATGGAGGGCAAAAGCAACTGGGGCAGCTACATCCAATAGTTTGTACGGAACGATACCGGTTAAAATCAGGGATACTATGATATAGAGCACGGTACAGACTACGAGTGAAGCAATAATCCCTATGGGCATATCCCGCTTCGGGTTTACTACTTCCTCGGCGGCTGTGGAAACCGCATCAAATCCAATGTAGGCGAAAAATACGATGGCTGCCCCACCCATAACCCCTTTAAAACCGAAGGGGAGAAAAGGGGTCCAATTGGCAGGCTTGACATACCATACTCCAATGATAATGAACAATACGACCACCGCAAGCTTTACAAAAACAATGATATTATTAAATCGAGCGGCTTCTTTAACACCCAACGAAAGCAACAATGTAATAAGCAAAGCAATTACCACAGCGGGAAGATTAAAAAGAGCACCAGGGGCAGAGCCTACCGCGCCGGAAGCCCAAGCTGGAAGGTAGATGCCAAAGCCATTAAGCAACATTTGGAAATATCCTGACCAGCCTATGGCTACGGTACTGGCCGCTAATAGGTACTCAAGCATCAAGTCCCACCCAATGATCCAAGCCATAAATTCCCCTAAAGAAACATAACTGTAAGTATAAGCACTTCCAGCAACGGGGACGGATGAAGAAAATTCCGCATAAACTAGTGCCGCAAAAGCACACGCAATACCTGAAATGACAAAGGATAATACCAGACCTGGTCCAGCATATTTTGCGGCTGCTACTCCTGTTAAGACAAAAATGCCAGTTCCAATAATGGCGCCAATTCCAAGCATCGTGAGATCTAATGCGCCAAGTGTCTTCTTGAGACTGGCTTTGCCTTGCGTTTCTGAGAGAAGTTGTTCAATCGATTTTTTTCGAAAGAGTTTGTTAATGGCTACCATCTCCATTCTGTTTATTGTAGTACATTGTAGGTTTTGAATTATAGTACTACAATATACATTTCGCTAAAAAACGTCAAATTCCTCTATAAAATGACACGAGAATTTAATATTTTTTTGGCATTGTACCTTCCATACGATTGGGCTTGCACAATTTACTCACGTATGATAAATTTTAACAGAAGCTATAATTGAATATGTGACGGGAGCTTAAGGAATTGGGCTGAGAGGGTGGTTAGAGTTACCACCGACCGAACCTGATCTGGATAATGCCAGCGGAGGTAAATGCAAGTATAAAGTAAAGAGCAACCGCGCATATCATGCGCGGTTTTTTGCAATTTTGCCCATAATTGGCTTGTAGTTACAGGACAGGGGAGTCTTTTGAAGGAATACTCTATAAAGTAATAAAAAAGGAGTGGGTAAAAAATGGGTAAAATTATGATGGCGTTTCAGGTGCTACCGAAAGTTGAAGATGATCGACTGTTCGAAGTGGTGGACGAGGCGATCGCAGTCGTAGCAGCCAGCGGTGTAAAGTATGAAGTGGGGCCGATGGAAACTACGATGGAAGGTGAACCGGATCAATTGTGGGCCATTATCCGCGAGGCGCAAGACGCATGTGTTAAAGCTGGGGCTTCCCGTGTTATGACTTATATCAAGATGGATTATAACCCCGGCCAAACCACAATCGACGAAAAGATCCGTAAATATCGGGAGAAGTAGGATATGCCGGTAAGAAAGGGGCACTTTCAAAAAAAATGGCGGGATGGCATTCCTGCACTTGTGTTTCTAGTCCTCTGTTTGGCAGTTTGGCAGATCATCGTAGACTTTTTCAAGTTGCCTCTATGGCTCTTGCCATCGCCGTCAGCAGTAATAAAAGCAATTTGGCGTACACGGGACCTGTTATGGTCACATGCTTTAACAACCATTTTGGAAACAACCACGGGGTTTATTCTTTCTGTAGCTCTTGGCTTAATGGCGGGGTTGGTTATGGTGCTTTCGCCTATCGTGAAGCGCTTGTTTTACCCGTTGCTTATTGTGTCACAGACGGTACCGCTGATTGCAGTAGCGCCGCTATTGATCTTATGGCTGGGATACGGCTTACTGCCTAAGATTGTTACGGTTATCTTAGTGTGCTTTTTCCCAATTACGGTCAGCCTGATTGAAGGTTTGGAGGTGAGCGATGATGACTTGCTCAATCTCCTCAAAAGTATGGGGGCAACTCGCTGGCAAATAGTATATATGATTCGTTGGCCCAACGCTTTGCCGTCCCTCTTTGCCGGACTGAAGATAGCTGCAACGTACAGCGTAATGGGAGCGGTAATTGGAGAGTGGCTTGGAGCCAGTTCTGGTTTAGGGGTCTATTTAACACGTTCTTCGCATTCATTTAGGACAGATCAAGTCTTTGCCGCAATTGTCGCGATCACGGTGCTCAGCCTTTTTTACTTTTTATTGATTGCGGGAATTAGGCGGCTTGCGTTGCCTTGGTTACATACTAAGCAGGAGTGAGCCCTTTAATCAACAAATGGTTCTGGGGAATCAAAATTTAAAAATTGACCCGTAAAAGAGAGGCGTGAAAATCTATGCTTAAAACACTATTAAAACAAAAACCCTTAAACCATTTGAAGAAAAAGCAGGTTGTGTGTGCCAAAAAAACATTGAGTTTAACATTAATGACAAGCATGTGCGCGCTTCTTCTGCTAACCGGTTGCGCCACTAACGCTCAGAATCCGACATCATCGACGCAGACGACAACGCCGTCGAAACCTGACAAAGTGACGATCATGCTGGATTGGACACCAAACACAAATCATACAGGTCTTTATGTGGCCAAAGATAAAGGATACTTCAGCAAGGCTGGATTGGATGTCCAAATTGTTCCGCCTTCAAGCCAGGGTACTGTGGAGCAACTAGTGGCTACTGGCAAAGCGGATTTTGGAATTAGTGCGCAGGAACAAGTAACGGATGCCCGTGTACAAGGTTTGCCATTAGTCTCTATTGCGACTATCTTGCAACATAATACCTCTGGATTCGCTTCGTTGGCGAGCAAGAATATTCGCACGGCCAAGGACTTTGAAGGTAAGACTTATGGCGGATGGGGGCTTCCGTCAGAGACTGCAACCATTAAAGCATTAATGGAAAAGGAAAAGGTAGATTTTAATAAAGTTAAAATGATTAACATTGGGGATGCCGACCCGGTGGTCAGCATGTCGAAGGGGGATATAGATTTGACCTGGATCTTCTACGGCTGGGAAGGGATTCAGGCCGAAATGGCCAAAACACCTCTCAACATGATTTGGCTGAAGGATATTAACCCTGCTTTAGACGATTACACCCCGGTCTTGGTTACTAACGAAAAAATGACTCAGGAAAAATCGGATGTAGTTCGTCGCTTCACACAGGCAGTCAGTGAAGGATACCAATACGCAATTAAAAACCCGGAAGATGCGGCCAACATTCTGATCAAGAACGCGCCGGAAGCCGATCCTCAATTGATTAAGAAAAGCCAGGCGTGGCTCAGTCCTCAATATCAGGCCGATGCATCGCAATGGGGTGTCCAAAAAGCCTCTGTCTGGCACAATTATGCCCAATGGATGTTCGACCATAAGCTTTTGGATAAAATGATTGATACCGATAAAGCGTTCACAAACAACTTCCTACCAAAGGCCTAAGATTATGACGTTAGAACTGAGAAATTTGTCCCTGTCTTATCAAGGGGGCGGGACATCTGTGATGGATGTGTTGGCGGAGATTAACATAGAGATAGAAACGGGGATGTTTGTCTCTATAATCGGTCCTTCCGGCTGTGGCAAGAGTTCAATTTGCAACTTGATTGCAGGGGTGGAAAAATCGGCTCAGGGGGACATCCTACTCGATGGACGATCGATTCTTGGTCACCCGGGTCAAGTAGGATACATGCCACAGAAAGATTTGCTTCTACCTTGGCGCACGTTGCTGAATAATGTTTCTTTGGGTAGTGATATCCGCCGTGAAGACAAACGCAAGTCAAGGGAGACGGCACGACGCTGGCTTAACCGCTTTGGTTTGGGTAAGTTTACGGAGCATTACCCTAATCAGCTATCTGGCGGAATGCGACAAAGAGGGGCACTTTTGCGCACTTTCCTCTTTGGCAAGACAACCTTGATCCTAGATGAACCTTTTGGAGCATTAGACGCTTTGACTCGACGAGAAATGCAGGAATGGCTCCTCAACGTTTGGAGCGAAAGCAGCCCTACTGTTGTCTTCATAACACATGATATTGAAGAAGCTATCCTGATGTCGGACGAAGTCGTTGTTTTAAGCCAAAGCCCTGCCCATATTTTAGAGAGGATCACGATTCCTTTTACCAGGCCCCGTGATCCAGATATCCTTCTTAGCAGCGAGGCACTTGTTGTAAAGAAACGTTTGCTAGACTTACTACGTGAAAATTCAACGGGATCATGGGAATAGACCAAAAGAGCTCTCTGCTAACTTTTTAAGTTGGCAACGAGCTCTGTTTGCACTTTGAGATAGGTCAAGGGCAAATCAAGTCCAAACTTTCCACGAAACGCATCTTATGATATTCTTATTGAGAATAGTGAACTTTGACAAAGGGGAAAATATTTTTAAGGAGGTTAACATTATGATTGCTGAAGTAAATAAAGATGAGTGCATCGGGTGTGAATCATGTCCCGCATTCTGCCCTGAGGTGTTCAAGATGGAGGACGATGGGTTAGCGGTGGCTTATACCAATCCAATCCCCAGTGATTGTGAGGAAGCAGCCAAAGAAGCTGCTGAGGGCTGCCCAGCACACTGTATTACTATTGAATAGTTAAGAGTTGATAAAGTGAAAAGTAGTAAAAAGCGGATGTTAATCATCTGCTTTTTTATATAGAGGGAGGATTGGACAACTGTTAGGATAGAGGTGTGTCGATATTATGATTGCTTCACACGTTATCGCACAAACGGAGAAGATTGTGTTAGAATTATTCAAAGATCTCATCCTCAATGGCCAGATTGTTTGGGGCTAAGGGAGAACTCTTAAGCGCTCAAACTGGTCAGTTGATCGTGCCTTATATCTTATGTTTGCCGTGAAGTTTAGAATTGCAAAAATTCTAAGCCATGGTAAAATGAGCGTATGGCAAATTGGGATTTATTAAAATTTTAATATGTAGGGTTGAATAAACATGAAAAAAAGAGAAATGTGTGATTGTATTGTCGTTGGCTGTGGCATGGCAGGCACAGTTATAGCGCGTGAACTGGCGGAACGGGCAGGTAAAAGAGTGCTGATCCTTGAGATGCGCGACCATATAGGCGGGAATGCTTATGATCTTCTGAGTGAGAGCGGAATTTTCGTGCATCAATTTGGCCCCCATATCTTTCATACGGACAGCAAAAGGGTATTCGATTATCTCTCCCGGTTCACACAATGGCGGAATTACTCCCATGAGGTAGTGGGTGATATACACGGGCAGCTAATGCCCATTCCTTTTAACCTTAATTCGCTCCATTTAGCTTTTGAGCCTTGCAAAGCAACGCGTATAGAGCAAAAGTTGATCGCCATCTATGGCCTCGGAAGCAAGGTGCCCATATTGGATCTGCGCCAACAGCCCGATACAGAACTTGCGGAAATCGCCGATTTCATTTACAACAATATATTTTTATATTACACTCAAAAGCAATGGGGACTGGCTCCCGACGAAATCGATTCTTTGGTTACCGCACGCGTCCCTGTCGTTATCTCTTATGATAACCGCTATTTTCAGGACACTTATCAGGGTATCCCTGCGGAGAGCTATACTTCACTCTTCGAGCACATGTTAAATCACCCCAATATAGAGCTCCAGCTTAATTCCGATGCGCGCAGGTTGCTCCGGCTGGAATCCGGGGAAGTGTTTTTTGACGGTTCCCCGTTTAACGGCACCGTAATATACACAGGACCGGCAGACGAACTGTTTGACTGCCAGTACGGACGCCTGCCGTACCGGACCTTGGACTTTGTCTTTGAAACTCACAATATCACATGGTACCAGCCCAAGGGGACTGTGAATTATCCTGTTGACCGCGAATATACCCGTATAACCGAATTTAAACACCTCACAGGACAGGCGCTGGACGGACGAACTACCATAGTCAAAGAATATCCCCGGGCCTATACGGGCGCCGACAGTGAGACCCCCTATTACCCAATCCAGAATCCTGAAAATCACACCCTTTATGAGCAATATCGAAAGCTTACCGACGAATTTCCACAATTTCACTTACTGGGTAGGCATACGAAGTATAAATACTACAACATGGACGCCATAGTTAAGAAGGCCTTAGAGCTTGCCGACGCCTTTATAAAGTAATGAGTTTTAAGTTTATATTTAATTTTTGTGCCGGCGCAAAGCGGCAGGACGGAGCGCAACTTGAAATTAATAACATTTACCATACCGTGCTACAATTCAGCGGCTTATATGGAACGCTGTATCGATACACTTATTCCGTGTGGAAATGATGCGGAAGTTATTATTGTAAATGACGGTTCTACGGATGACACCGGAAAAATTGCAGATAAATATGCCACACAATACCCTGAGATAGTACGGGTGATCCATCAAGAAAACGGTGGACATGGCGAAGCGGTCAATACCGGTATGAAAAACGCTTCCGGACTTTATTTCAAAGTTGTAGATTCAGACGACTGGGTCGATGGCCCGGGTATGATTGAGGTACTGCAAACCCTTAAAACGTTAGTGGGTGCCAACTCTGCTCCCGATATGATGGTCTGCAACTATATCTATGAAAAGCTGATGGAAGGGACCAGACACGTAATAAATTATAGCAATGTCTTTCCCCGCAATCAGCTGTTCGGTTGGGATGACATGAGGAGGTTCCCTCCCTGGAAATATCTTCTTATGCATTCGTTGATTTACAGAACACAACTGCTGCACGAATGCGGCCTTAAATTGCCAAAGCATACTTTTTATGTCGACAATATTTTTGTTTACCAGCCACTCCCTTTTGTGAAAACTATTTACTATCTGGATGTGGATCTTTACCATTATTTTATCGGGCGGGAAGACCAATCTGTCAATGAAAGCGTAATGATCAAAAGAATTGACCAGCAGCTCATGGTAACTCGCATCATGATAGGTTGTCACCGTCTCCCCGGGAACATATCCAGCAAAAAGCTGTCCAACTATATGCTGAGCTATTTAGCTATGATGATGACAATTTGCGCCGTATTTCTGAGAATTTCCGGCACAAAGGAAGATGTTAAGAAGGAAAAAGAGCTTTGGGCCTTCTTAATACGTTGCGACAACGGCCTGTACCGGCATGCGAGCAGCAGGTTTTTGAGAATGGTTGCCAACCTGCCCGGAAATTCCGGTAACAAAATTACCGTCAGATTATATAACATAGCACGCAAAGTGTATAAATTTAATTGAGACGATAAATACAGGATCTACAGAATCTATGGACCAAGGAGCAAATGAATGCCCACTAAAACGAAACTAAAGCTGTTTATAGGTATACTCATGACCGCGGTCACTGTTTATTACTCGATTGGGGCACTCAAAGGCCTGCAGGTAGGAGGGCTTTTCCATGCGGACATCAATTGGGGTCTGGCTGTGGTTTCAGTGGCTATTTTTGTGTATGCAAACTATATTCGAGGACTTTCCTATACACGGGGTATTGACCGGGACATGGACAGAATGACAGCTCTTCAAATCGTGGGGATAGGGCATGCTGCTAACATGGTTTTGCCGTTTCATGTCGGTGAGGGGCTACGGGCGGCTTTTTTTCCGAGGGGATACAGTGCCATAAAGCGAACAAACCTGCTGATTATTCCGGCCTTCGCAGATTTCGCTTCAATTATGATCCTCTCAATCGCCGCAGTTCCCTTTGCCGGGTTTAAGGACCAAAATCTGTTAAAGGCACTGTGGATTCTGACATTTCTCTGTATTGCCGCGTTTATATTGTTCGTGATTCTCATCTTTTTTCTTCCGCGGCTTCGCAGTTATCTCAGCGAATACTTAAATCTTGATACTGTGAAAATGATGTATTGGGTGCTCCTTTCATGGATTATCCTGCTCGTGTCGACATGGATTGGGCTTGTGGCCTTCGGCTTCCCATGGGTGGCGTCCATTCGCATGTCGCTTGCCGTATTTGCCGCCACCAATATCATCAATTTTATACCGGCCACGCCAGGCGCCATCGGCCTTTTTGAATACGGGACAATTCTGGGCCTTGGGGGGCTGGGTATTGATCAGACCACGGCGCTGTTAGCGAGCTTGTTGTTGCACCTGATACAGTACGCTGCACTTCTGCCCCTGGGAAGTTACCTATACATTAAATCCCTTCACGGACAATACGGAGAAGCGCTCAGCAACTTGTGGCACACGAATCGGCAGAAGAACATGAAATCGATTAAACTAAAACGGACAAAATGAAGATAATCTGGAGATGAAAACTATCAAACTTTTATCAATTGTCGTACCGTCCTATAATTCGCAGGACTATCTTCGCCACTGCCTGGATACAGTAGTGCTGGGCGGGCAAGAGGTAGAGGTTATTGTCGTGGATGATGGTTCCACAGACAGCACGGCGGAGATTGCCCGCGAATACTGCGCTCGCTTTCCCGGAATTGTCCGCCTTGAGCAGAAAGAAAACGGTGGCCATGGCTCGGCAGTCAACCGGGGACTGGAGGTGGCCACGGGTACTTATTTCAAGGTTGTCGACAGCGACGATTGGCTGGATACTTCGGACTACATGTCGGTGCTTTCGCTGTTGCGCAGCATTGGCTCCGTCGACCTGCTGATCACGAACTATGTCTACGAATATTCCTATAACGGTAAGCAAAAAGTCATGCGCTACAGTAATGTTTTTCCACAGGGTAAAGTTATTTCCTGGGACAGTATGCATCGTTTTCGCATCGACCAGCTGATGCTTATGCACTCCTTGTTTTACCGGACGGAACTGCTGCGAGAGTGTGGCCTCAAGCTACCGGAACACACATTTTATGTAGACAACCTTGTCGCCTATCTACCTCTACCATATGTGAAAAGCTTAGTTTATCTGAACTGTTCTCCGTATCACTATCTCATTGGCCGACCTGGCCAATCCGTCAGCACTCAAGTAATGATCAAACAGATTGACCAGCAGCTTAAGGTGACGCGCATGATGCTTGAGGCCTACGATATCTTCAAGGACATTGAATGTGAGAAGCTTAGACGCTACATGCTTTTCTATCTTTCAATGATGGTCGCCATCACCGTGACTTATATTTATATCGCAGAGGACGAAGGGCTTAGCAGCAAGGCAGACGAGCTGTGGGTCTTTATAAGGCAACGGGATGAAAAACTGTATACTGTACTGCGTCGGAGCTTTGTCAATTCAGGTATAAGGTTGGCGCGGAAAATCAGCCCACGCCTTATATCTCAAGGCCTTAATCTTATCAAACACATCTATAAGTTTAGTTAATCGGGACCTTACAGAAGGTCAGGCCACTATGTTTCTGATTTCCATCCGAGATGGAGGGCAGGCGGAAAAACTCTTCCTGAAGCGTGCGCCAAATAGGCACGCTTCCTAGCATTGCTTGGAGAAGGATGCTCCAAGCTGTTTCGAAACCTCAATAGTTGGTAGGAATAATTGTCGAATGACTAACAATAGTCATTCGACTTTGTTGTTTATAATGGTTCCACTCCGATTAATGTATTATCTAATATCTACATTCCTTTGCAAATTCATAAGAGTCTGTGAATCTGTGCTATAAAGTAATGTTATAAAGCAATAATTATAGTATAACATTTTAAAGTAGTATATAACAGATTAGCAATTCCTTGCATTTTCATAGTAATAATTACATAAATTGCTTGTTAAACAGAATTACAATTAATTAAATGAAGTTAGATTAAAGAATTTTAATACTATATTTAATTCTTATTGAAAATTACAAAAGATAGTGCTATTATAAATGTGACAATATTCGACATTGGAGATTTCAATTTGTTCGTTGTTTTAAAAGAACTGGTAAAGAAGGAGGTAAACTTTGGCGTAAAAATTCAGTCAAAGAATGATATATTTCAGGAGGGAAAAATCATGAAAGTTCGTGAAGAAACCAAAAAATTGACATTAATTTCTTTGGTATTAATGATTTTCACATCAGTATTTGGATTCAATAACATTCCCAGGTCATTTTATTTGATGGGTTATGGCGCGATTCCTTGGTATTTGATATCGGGAGTAACATTTTTTATTCCTTTTGCATTTATGTTAGCTGAATATGGTTCAGCTTTCCAAAAGGAAAAAGGCGGAATCTATTCATGGATGACGAAATCTGTAGGGCCAAAGTACGCCTTCGTTGGAACATTCATGTGGTATGCTTCTTATATTATTTGGATGGTGAATGTTTCCAATGGAATCTGGATTGTATTTTCAAACGCCATATTTGGTAAAGATACTACGGCAACTTGGTCAATACTTGGTCTGAATTCAACTCAGACTATTGGCGCTTTAGGTGTACTTTGGATTATATTTGTAACGTTTACGGCAACAAAAGGTTTGGATAAAATCAAAAAAATTACCTCGGTCGGTGGAATTGCGGTTGCTCTATTAAATATCGTGTTAATCATTGGAGCAATTTCCGTTTTCATCGGATCTGGTGGTCACTTGGCGCAACCCATCGTTAATGCTACATCGTTTGTAAAATCACCTGATCCAAGTTATGGTAACCCTATCGCTGTTCTTTCGTTTTTGGTTTTTGCATTATTTGCATATGGCGGCATAGAAGTCGTGGGTGGATTAGTCGATCAAACCAAAAACCCTAACAAAACGTTTCCCAAAGGAATTATCTTTGCTTCTGTTATTATTGCCATCGGTTATTCACTCGGAATCTTCGTTGTAGGTATTTTTACAAACTGGAATCAGGTCCTATCCTCAAAAAGTGTCCATATGGGTAATGTCGGTTATGTGGTCATGAATAATTTAGGATATCAACTCGCGCATGTATTTGGAGGTAGTCAAGCATTCTCACAATCAATGGGCGCTTGGATGGCTCGCTTTGTAGGAATTTCGATGGTATTAGCATTAACAGGAGCCTTCTTCACTTTAACTTATGCTCCATTAAAGCAAATCATAGAAGGTACTCCTAAAGAATTATGGCCGGGAAAACTAGCAGTCGTCGAAGATGGAATGCCCCATAATGCTATGTGGATTCAATGCATCATCGTGGTCGTAATGATCTTAATGGTATCCTTTGGTGGAGACGCTGCGGCCCAATTCTTTAATAAACTAGTTTTAATGACTAATGTCGCTATGACTCTTCCCTATATGTTTATTGCAGGTGCCTTTGCTTCGTTTAAAAAGAAAGAAGAAATTATCAAGCCCTTTGAAATCTATAAAAGTTATCGTTCCTCATTAATCTGGACAATTATTGTAACATTCACTGTTGGATTTGCAAACTTCTTTACAATCATCCAACCAGCCATTCAAGGA
>JAJYAS010000760.1 GCA_021779415.1 Bacillota bacterium | reverse complement strand
GATCACTATAATCTCAGGATTTAAGAGATAGCACATTTGAGCCAAGGTGTTTCCCAAGACGCTGCCAACTTTTGTGATAATCTCCTTGCAGATAGTGTCCCCTTGTTGGGCCAATTGGACGACTGACTTGGCTGTAAGCGTTCCTGTTCGGTCATATTCTTCTTTCAATGGTCCGGTTGACATCCCTTTCACCTGTTCCAGGGCATCCAACACAATTGCTGTTGCCGACGCTTCAGTTTCTAGGCAACCCATTCTGCCGCAATTACAACGGCGTCCATCCTGATGCTTAACGGTGATGTGTCCGACTTCTCCCGCACTTCCATTAGCGCCGTGATAAATATCACCATGGATAATTACGCCACCACCGATTCCGGTGCCTAGTGTCAGGCAAATTAGATGTGAAGCTCCTTTTCCGGCCCCGTTCCACATTTCTCCTAGGGCGGCTGCATTGGCGTCGTTCTCAACTATAATGGGCACCGTCCACAATTTCTCGAGATCTTCTTTCAGAGGCACCTGATCCCAGCCCAGGTTAACTGCCTCAATCACAATACCTTTTTGCTGATCGAGAAAGGCAGGAACACCAACTCCTACCCCAATAATATCGTCCCATGTATAGTGACTTTTCTGAAGAATTTGTTCAGCCATTTGAGAGAAGACCGCTAATACCTGCTGGTATCCGGCTGGCGTTGGGTTTTGCAGAGTATGGAGAATATTGCCCAACTGATCAACAAGGCCCATCTTGATGGAAGTTCCCCCTAAGTCGATGCCTAAATAAACGGACGGTTTCATACCGCTTGCCCCCTATTTCTCTTACTTACTAATATGATTGAGCAGTATAAATTGAATACTTAAACGGAGTGCCAACTATGTACACGCGAAGGTTTACTGGTTGAATTGTCGAAGAGTGCGACATTTTATGAGTATGAAATAGACTATAGTCAGCAAGAGCAAAAGGGTTATGCCTAAAGCAAGTCCCACCATTTGATTCTTGTTTAGGGCTGAGGTCGACAAAGCTACCAGCAAAAGTAAAAGGGTAATCAGGGTCGAGTAAGGAAACCTACGGTATCTAAGTTGTGGATCTTCAGTGCTTTGCTTTAGCCACTTCCGAAAACGTAAGTGAGTGAGGGCAATAATAATCCAGTTGATTAAAAGAGTGACCCCACTTGCGCTGGCGATATAGACAAAGATTGTCTGGGGTAGTACATAAGAGATCCCTACGACAATGAGTAAAAAAATACTGGATAGGAATATTGCTCCTCGGGGGATTCCGTTACGGTCCACTTTCTTTAAAAAAGCAGGGGCATCATGGCGTTCTGCCAAGGATTTAAGCATGCGCGGCACACCATACATATTAGAATTCATAGCGGATAGAATAGCACTTAAAATTATGGCATTCATAATACCGGTCATAGCGGTCATATTAAGTCGTTGAAATAAGGGTACAAAACCGCTGGCGTTTTGAGGAATCTGCTGCCAAGGAATAATACCCACCAAAGTCGTTATGGCCCCTAGATATAAAACAACTAGGGTGATATTGGTTATGGTGACAGCCTTGGGGACAGTGATTTCTGGTTTCTGGGTTTCTCCAACTGCCAAGCCAATGACTTGTTCTCCGGCAAAAGTGTATAATACCAAAAGCAAGGAAGAAAAAACTCCCTTCCAACCATGTGGGAAAAACCCTCCGTCCCCTAGGAAGTTGGTCAAGCCAGGAGATTTTAGTCCTGACCACGTCCCAGTAAATAACATGACACCTATGACAATAATAACGATCAAAATCCCTACTTTAATAAACGATAGAGTTTCTTCCAAACGAGCGAAAGCTTTAACATCTAAAAGGCTGATGCCTATGATGACCGCCTCTATAAATAGGCTGATAAGCCAGACGGGCCAAGAGGGCAACCAAAAACGGAGGATTAACGCTGCAGCAATCATTTCGGTAGCCAAAGTTAAAATCCCTGTCAGCCAATACATCCAGCCAGATATAAATCCTACGGCAGGTCCAAGGTATTCCTGGGCATAAACGCTAAAGGAACCGCTTGACGGCTCATGAACACTCATTTCCGCCAGCATCCTCATGATTAGAGTAGAGATAATAGCAGCGACAACGAAGGTTATAATAATTGCTGGGCCGGCTTGATTTATGGCGATCCCGCTGGCGACAAAAATACCAGAGCCAATAGCTCCGCCCAAGCCAAGCATAGTTAACGCCAGAAGGTTTAGTTGGTCCTTAGGCGTGTTTTCGATATTCTCCATGAGTTCCTCCCGCGTGAATGCAATAATTTAGGAAAAACGAAGGGTCTAGACTCCAATATATTATCATTAAACTATTGAATTCACTACAGTGGATTTATTCAAACTACGGAAGCACAGGGACGGTTCCTGTGCTTCCTTGTCTTCAAGGTCTATTCTTTAGTCTTAATCGCTTGGAAATGCGTCGCTGTGCTTCATATCCAAGATTCTTTAGGGTATGAAGGGTATTCCCTGAAGAATCTTGGATATGGTCTCGAGCTAGAGTCTGGGAGTTTAGAGTGTGGCGGACGACAAAGTAAACTCCTGCCGTAAGGATCATTAGGCTAAGTCCTAAAATAAAGGAAGCCCTTTGGTCGGGAATCGCGAAAGCCGAGACGAAAACACCAGCAAAAAACAGGGTCACAAGGAGATTGCTTACGGGGTACCCTGGGACATGGGACGTGTGGTCAGGATGGTTGACCACTAACTTCGGACGCAAGCGCCAATGAGCAAGGCTAATCGTCAAGACGTTGACGAGGGAGAGGAGACCACTTGCACCTGTGACGAGAAGGTAGAGTTTGCTGGGGATTATGTAGGAGAGAAAAGCAATACCTATAAGAAAGGCGTTCGTGAATAGGAGT
>JAJYAS010000759.1 GCA_021779415.1 Bacillota bacterium | reverse complement strand
ATCCATGAAGGTTCCTGACATACTGTCTTTACCACCGATCGCAGGAATCCCTAATTTTTTCTGAGCATAAAAAGCCCCTAGCAAAGCACTGAAGGGTTTCCCCCATTTTTCCGGATCTGTTCCTAAACGTTCGAAATACTCTTGAAGGGTAAGCCGAGCCTGGCGATAATCTCCACCTAGGGCCACGATCTTAGTTACCGCATCAATGACGGCATATAAGGCGCCGTGAAATGGACTCCATTTTGACAGTTGTGGGTTATAGCCATAGGTCATCATAGTCGCCGTATTTGTTTCCCCGGACAAAACAGGGATCTTAGCTACCATCCCTTCCGCTGGAGTAACCTGATATTTACCCCCTAATGGCATCAGAACAGATGACATCCCGATAGTACTGTCAAACCTCTCTACCAACCCTTTTTGGCTACAGACATTTAAATCTGTCAGATTAGCTAACCAGGCTTCGTTTAATAAGGAGCCTTCTGTTTCCGATAGCCGAGTAAAATAATTTTGAGTTTCCATGGGAAGAGCGACTTGAACCTTAGTCGTTTGCTTAACCCCATTGGTATCGAGAAATTCTCGGCTGAGATCAACAATGGTCTGTCCTCGCCAAACCATCGTGAGTCTGGGCTCAGAGCTAACCTGAGCGACTAAAGTGGCTTCCAAGTTTTCCTCATGAGCATATTTAGCGAATATCTCAAAATCTTGAGCACGAATTACGACGGCCATACGCTCTTGAGATTCGGAAATTGCAAGTTCAGTTCCATCTAGACCGTCATACTTTTTGGGAACTGCATCAAGGTTTATTTCCAAGCCATCAGTTAATTCTCCGATAGCTACCGAAACTCCACCCGCTCCAAAATCATTGCATCGTTTGATTAAAGTACTTACCTCAGCATTACGGAAGAGCCTTTGAATTTTCCGTTCTGTCGGAGGATTTCCTTTTTGTACTTCCGCCCCACAGGTCAGTAAGGACTCTGTAGTATGTTCTTTGGAAGAACCTGTTGCACCACCACATCCATCCCGCCCTGTTCTCCCGCCGACGAGCACGACAACATCCCCTGCTTCAGGGGCTTCGCGAACGACGTTCTTCCGGGGTGCGGCGGCAATCACAGCCCCAATTTCCATACGTTTGGCTACAAAGCCTTCATCATAGACTTCCGTTACTTGCCCCGTAGCCAGACCAATTTGATTTCCGTAAGAACTATAACCAGATGCAGCACCTCTCGTGATCTTTCTCTGAGGGAGTTTTCCAGGTAGAGTATCCTCTAGCTTGGACCTCGGATCACCGCTTCCCGTTACACGCATGGCTTGATATACATAAGTGCGCCCAGACAAGGGATCTCGAATGGCACCCCCTAGACAGGTAGCCGCCCCACCGAACGGCTCTATTTCTGTCGGATGGTTATGAGTCTCATTTTTAAACATCACCAGCCACTCTTCGTCATGACCGTTGATATCGACATTTACAACAATACTACACGCATTAATCTCATCCGATTCATCGAGGTCGGGTAGTTTCCCTTTCTTCTTTAGCTCTTTCATAGCCAAAACGCCGATATCCATCAGACAGACATCTCGGTTAGCGGGGTTTTCACCATAGACATAATCCCGGGAAGTGAGATATTCTTGGTAAGCCATATTTAACGGAGCAGCAAAATGCCCTTCTGGAAAAGAAACTTCTTCGATCTTTGTATTAAACGTAGTGTGCCGACAATGATCCGACCAGTAAGTGTCTATCACTCGGATTTCAGTAATCGTTGGATTCCGTTGTTCTGTCTCTCGGAAATATTTTTGGCAGAATGCTAAATCCTCGTAACTCATCGCTAAGCCTGTTTCATTAAAAAAGGTCCGCAATTCTTCAGATGACTTTTCCATAAAGCGTTCAATAATTTCGACATCTGGCGGAATTACAGGTTCAAATTCCAAGCTTTCCGGTTTTTCTAAAGTAGCTTCCCGTGATTCAACTGGGTTGATGCAGTAAACCTTAATTTTTTGGAAATCCTCTGGGGATAATTGACCCTTTAGAACGATCACCTTCGCCGAAGCAATAGTAGGCCGCTCTTTTTGGGTCAGGATCTGTACACACTGGGCGGCTGAATCTGCCCGTTGATCATACTGACCGGGCAAATATTCCATAGCAAAAATTCGGTCTTGATTCGGAATCTCGATATCTTCGTCAAACACTAAATCCAAGGGAGGCTCAGCAAAGATAATAGAACGAGATTTTGCGTATTCCTCATCTGTAATTCCTGAAATATCATACCGATTAATGACTCTTAAGCCATGCAATCCTTTGATCCCCAAGTTTTCTAATAGATCGTTATAGAGACCTTGAGCTTCAATATCATAACCCGGCTTTTTTTCCACATAAATTCGTTTTACAGCCTTACCTTCCATATCATCCTCCGTCAGTTAGTTTTAGATGCAACTAGTTGATCTTTGATTACCCTTGAACTATAAAATATGTATAAGGCCATAGCACTTTGTCTATGGCCTTGTCGCGCAATTATTGTTAACACTAAATTCTCTTAGCTTGCATAATACCATGATTTCGATTGAAATAAAAGCTATCTTCTTTTGCTTCGAATGTAAGGAATCACTGTCGGCAGCATGGAGATGAAAATGATTCCAAAGATTACATACGTGAAATTTTGTTTGACCGCGGGGATATTTCCAAAGAAAAACCCTGTAAACATAAACAGCATGACCCAGGATACTCCGCCAATAAAATTGTATATAAAAAACCTAGTAAAGCTCATTTTACCGAGACCCGCAACGAAAGGGGCAAACGTTCGGATAATAGGCAAAAATCTTGATAAAATCATAGCCTTACCCCCATGCCTCTTATAAAAAGCTTGGGTTTTATACAGGTATTCT
>JAJYAS010000758.1 GCA_021779415.1 Bacillota bacterium | reverse complement strand
AACTCAAAGGAATTTTCCAACGTTCAACTCCTGAATTTGGCAGGTTGGAGGTTCTTACTGGGTCAGAAACGCTTGACAGAGGACGTGTTTTCAAAGTAGATGCAAAAGGGCTGCGTTTAGGACGTGGTAAGCATAATGATATCGTCTTGCCGGACCACTTTGCTTCTATTGACCATGCTGTTTTTCGTCAGCTAAAAGGGCAGGCTGTTGTTGAAGACCTTGGAAGTACGAATGGAACTTGGGTTAATGGTGAGCAAATCCATTCTCCGGTGCAACTGGTTGTAGGGGATTATGTGAAAATTGGGAGCATTACCTTCCAATACTCGAGGTGGCAAAATGAGAGTACTAAGCTTTAGCGAAAAAGGGTGTATTCGCAAAAATAATGAGGATTCCTTTCTCGTGTTACAGGGAGAAGGGCTTTATGCTGTGGCCGATGGAATGGGTGGGCATAGAGCTGGAGAAGTGGCTTCTTCGACGGCACTACATGTCTTGGAAAAAGAGGTTCTTAAGCTTGTTGGACTTGAGGGTCAGGCCTTGGAAGATGGGTTATCAAGGTCCTTTCGTCAAGCAAATCAAGTTATTTATGAATCGTCAACATCAGATCCTGAAAATGCCGGGATGGGGACTACTCTGACCGTTTTGCTGGTTCGCAGTACGGCGGTTGCTATTGCTCACGTTGGAGACAGTAGGGCTTATCTCTGGCGTGATGAGAGGTTAACTTCCTTGACCATAGACCATTCGTTGGTTGGCGAACTTGTTCGGTTGGGAGAGATTTCTCTTGAAGATGCAGAGAAACATCCCCAACGGCATGTTCTGATGCGCGCTGTGGGAGCGGACACAGAGGTTGAAGTGGATTGCCGGAGTATAACTTTACAGACGGGAGATGTATTCCTTTTGTGTACAGATGGTTTTTCCAATCTGATCAGCGATCAGGAACTTGCACAGGAATTTCTCAAACCGGATTCATGGGAAGAACGATTTGAACGATTACGGCAGCTTACCCTAGAACGGGGTGCACCGGATAACTTTACAGCCTTGTGCTGTATTTTGGACTAAGCCGATGATTCAACGGATAAATTCCCGTGTTTTGATTTTAGGAATGATGTGGTTAGGACTTAGCTTACTGAAATGGGACGGGAACAAGAATCAGATTCTCTGGCAAGCGCTTGTTTTCACAGTCATAGTCCTTCTAGGGAGCTTAATGGAGGGGATTCTCCATTATCAGGGAGATCCCTATATTCTGCCAGTAGTTCAAGCCATCATGGCTTTAGGGCTTGTGTTTCTGGTGCGCATTAGTCCAGAAGTAGGACTGCGTCAATTTTGGTGGGCAAATATAGGGCTTTTTATTTTCTATGCCGTTTTATGGTTAATTCGGGATTATCGCCAGTTAGGAAGTTTTAGATACCTTTGGGGACTGATAGCGGTTGGGTTGCTGCTGGTGACCTTAGTTTTTGGCTATTCGGCAGGAGGAGCAACGAGTTGGCTACATATCGGGGGAATCGGGATTGAACCCGAAGAATTTGTAAAACTGGCTTTGCTTTTATTTATGGCAACATATTTAGAAGAAAATGAAGAGTTGTTGCGTATAGGGACCGTACAGTTAGGGAGTTTTTCCTTACCAGACTGGCGGACTTTGGGTCCGTTCATCGTAATGTCAGCGTTTGCGCTTGGCCTTTTGGCCGCTCAAAAAAGTCTCGGAACTGCCTTAGAGTTTTATGCGCTCTTTGTGCTCATGCTTTATGTTGTGACTGAACGATCTCTTTATCTCTGGATTTCCCTTCCGATCTTTCTTCTGCCCGGTACCTTGGGATATATGCTCTTTTCACATGTACACGTCAGAGTTGCGGTGTGGTTGAATCCTTGGCAAGATCCCACAGGTGGGGGGTACCAAATTGCCCAATCCTTGTTTGCAATTAGTGGCGGGAAGATTCTGGGGACGGGGTTAGGCAATGGTATTGGGGCATCGACCGTACCTGCAGCCAGCACCGACTTTATTTTTTCCGTCATAGCCGAAGAACTCGGCTTTGCCGGGGGTATGGCAATACTAGTTCTCTTTCTTATTGTAGTTATGAGGGCCTTTGCCGTAAGTCTTAGGGCTAAAGATCGGTTTGGACAAATTTTAGCGGCTGGAATAGGGATTCTTCTAGGTACGGAAACCTTAATTATTCTCGCTGGGGTCACAAAACTTCTTCCTTTGACAGGTATTCCTCTTCCTTGGGTGAGTTATGGTGGAAGTTCGCTTCTGGTTCACTTTATCTTGCTGGGCGTGTTGCTGAATATCTCAAACGCCACGGCGGTGGGTTCTCTCAGTACCAAGAATAAGGGAAGGGAGTATGCAACATAATGCGAGGGGTACGTCGAGTAGCACTTGGAATGGCCTTTAGTTTCTTTATTCTTAGTCTTGGTTTAGTCTATTGGCAAGTTGTTCAGGCGGATACGTTACTGGAGAATCCAGCCAATCGTCGCTTAATTCTCATGGAAAGCCGTGTGACTAGGGGAGGAATTTTTGATCGCAACGGCGAAATAATAGCACAAACTCAGATTTCCCAAGGTAAGAAGGTTCGGGTGTATCCTAAGGGGGAATTGTTTGAGCCGGCCCTAGGTTATTCGACGGTAAAACTGGGTGCAGCCGGTTTGGAAGGAAGTTTGGCAGATTGGTTGCTAGGAATCAAAAAGGGTACGCCTACTCAAACAATTCAACAACTCTTTGCCCTTCCCCGCCAAGGGGATGATGTGGTGCTTACTCTAGATTCGCGCTTACAGAGTATTGCTTATAATGCACTCAAAGGGAAGATGGGGACGGCTGTCGCCATTGATCCACGAACTGGAGAAATTTTGGCTTTGGTAAGCCAACCAAGTTTTGATCCCACAAATCTTG
>JAJYAS010000757.1 GCA_021779415.1 Bacillota bacterium | reverse complement strand
AGGAAGGACGTGTTTTGGTCTTTAAGTCATAGCATAGTCGATGCTCAATTCTCAAGATTTAAGCCTTTATTCATATATCACGAAGTACAAGTTTTTTGTGCTCCAGAGGGTATCCTTTTACTTGGTCATTGAAAAGTATTAAAGAGTAAGCATGATGGCATTCTATGGATAGAGTTTAGGTGCGATGTACGATATTGATTAGAAGGGGGGACATTTTTTGCGCATACTTTTTATTGGGGATATTGTAGGTAAGCCTGGAAGGGAAGCGGTTAAACGTTTTTTAAAACCACTTCAGGTGGAGTATAAGATTGATGCGACGATCGCTAATGGTGAAAATGCTGCGGCTGGTAAAGGGATAACAAAAGAGATTGCCGAGGAACTTTTTAGCAATGGCATTGAATTTATGACAATGGGTAATCATGTTTGGGATAATAGAGATATTATGAATTTCATTGATCGTGAAAATCGACTTATTCGTCCAGCAAATTATCCTGTTGGAGCACCGGGTCAAGGGCATGGATTTATAAGAGTCATGGGGAGGAAGATCGGAGTACTTAATCTTTCAGGGCGCATCTTTTTACCATCTTTAGACGATCCTTTTAGTGGGGCGATTCGCTGGGTTAACCAAATGAGACAAGAAACTCCGATTATTATCCTTGATTTTCATGCCGAAGCTACTTCGGAAAAAATGGCACTCGGTTGGTTTCTGGACGGCAAAGTCAGCGCTGTCTTAGGAACTCATACACATATTCAGACAGCGGATGCTCGTTTACTTCATCAGGGGACCGCCTATATCACGGATGTTGGTATGACAGGGCCACGGGATTCCGTCTTGGGTGTAAAAAAGGAGATTATTATTAACCGTTTCTTAACCCAATTACCTGCGAAGTTTGAATTGGCAAGCGGTCCTATTCAGATTAATGCAGTTGTCTTAGACATCGATGAGGAAACTGGAAAAGCTCGACAGATCGAAGCAATCCAACGGGTCGCAGAGTCTTAGATAGAAATCTGAAAATTCTTAATCCATAATAGAGGATTTTGTCTACCTGTTCTCGAATACATATATTCTATGTTGTGGTAATACTTGTAAATAAATTCGAGCAGGAGGATGTATCTATGGAGGTATTAAAAGTCTCAGCTAAATCTAGTCCGAATGCAGTTGCAGGAGCTCTTGCCGGGGTTCTGCGTGAGAGAGGAGGCGCTGAGTTACAAGCCATTGGAGCAGGAGCTCTCAACCAAGCTGTCAAAGCGGTAGCCATTGCTCGTGGTTTTGTAGCTCCTAGTGGAGTCGATCTTGTCTGTGTTCCAGCATTCACGGATGTTTTAATTGACGGGGAAGAAAGAACTGCTATTAAGCTAATTGTTCAGCCACGCTAAACGAAGGGAAGATTGGGTCAATTCACCTGTTTGCTTTATTCCATAAGCAGACAGGTGTTTGTTTCGTTATGGTTAAGAGGAGGTTAACATGGAGAAATTTAGTATTGTTGATGGGCATTGTGATAGTTTAATTCACTTTGTCAATGGGGAAAGAACATTACAGGATCCCTCGCAAGGTGGGCATTGGGATACACAAAGAGCGAAGCTTGCTGGAATCTCTCTCCAGTTTATGGCGGCCTATATTGAGGAGATGTATAAGCCTGCTATGGCAACTTGGCGGGGGTTACAATTAATTGAAGGAGCTCATCGCTTTATTGCGGATTACCCGGATCAGGTTTTTCTTGTGTTAGGGAAACAAGAGCTTCAACAAATTCCTGATCCAGCTCGGATCGGTATCCTGCTCAGTGTTGAGGGAGGAGAAATTCTGGGAGAAAACCTCTTTATGTTAGATATTATTTACAAATTAGGGGTCAGGGCTTTAGGTCTAACTTGGAATCAGCGCAATGCTTTAGCTGATGGAATTGGTGAATTTAAGACTCAAAGTAGGTTAACAAATTTAGGCCAAGACGTTGTTTTACACATGAATAAACTGGGGATGCTTATCGATGTATCTCATCTTAATGAGGCAGGTTTTTGGCATGTTCTGGAGTTATCGAAGGCTCCTATTGCTGCTACCCACTCCTGTGCACAAGCTTTATGTTCTCATCCACGAAATCTATCTGATCAACAACTTCGTGCCTTAGGCAAGCATAAAGGAGTTGTCGGAGTGAACTTTTATCCGCAATTTTTAAAAGAGACGGGTCGAACACAACGTAAAGATGTCGTTCGCCATATTTGCCATATCGCTGATGTGGCTGGAGTAGAGACAGTTGGATTAGGATCAGATTTTGACGGCATAAATGAAGTCCCGAAAGGGCTTGAACATGTGGGAGATTACCCTGAATTATTGGAAGATTTGATAAAGGTCGGGTTTTCAACACGGGAAATTGAGCAAATTTCAAGTCAGAACTTTATGCGTTTATTGACGGACGTGTTAAAATAAACGTGGAAATAGAGATTCAAGAAAAGGGGTTAAGTTCGTGGTTTCACTTTATACCCTATACGAAGCAGATTTGCATTGTCACACGACCGCATCGGATGGAATATTGACACCGACTGAACTGGTCCGCTTAGTTGCAGAATTGGGATTAAAAGGGGTTGCTATTACGGATCATGACACAATTCAGGGTTGGGATGAGGCAGAGGATGTCGGATCTAACTATCATATACAGATCCTTAAAGGGATTGAGCTTAATACAAATTGGCATGGGGAAGAGGTCCATATTCTTGGTTATGAATTAGATGGCTCATCAAGTTACCTAAAGAAAAAACTTGGTGGATTAAGGGATGCCCGTGAACAGCGCATGCTTAACATTCTGGATCGCTTAGCAACATTGGGAATTGATATTAGCGAGGATGAAGTTCGACAGTTTGCTCAAGGAGAATCGATCGGACGACCACATAT
>JAJYAS010000756.1 GCA_021779415.1 Bacillota bacterium | reverse complement strand
TGCTTCAGCTTACTTTCTTATCACTTTTTTTGTGAACTTCACTGTAAAGATTGTTTATCATGGCTTTAAGTTCCTTATTGGAACTAGAAAACACATAGACTAAATAAATAGCTAAAGCTAAGATTAGCATTAGGAAAATGGGCAAATTGAAGGAATAATCCATCCCCCCGGTCGATCCTGAACCTACTAACACCTTACCCCTCATCAACATCGTTGTAAGAAGTATAACAAAACATAGTAACATGATGAACATGACGTCAAATACTTCCATTAAAGGACTGTTGACAGGTTTTTTCTGTTTATCAACGTTCAATATCAACTTTCCCTCCTTAAAAATCCCGCTTTGCAATAATACCCTTCTCGAGGCAGAAAAGTATGTCAAGCTTTCATCGTGGTATTTTGTAATTCTTCGCTATATAAGGCAATGCAATTTTTCTTGAGATGAGCTAATACGGCAACTAAAGCACTTGTCACAAAAATTCCAGCCAATAGCCCTGCAACTAAAGCAACATTCCGAATTAAATTATTCATCGCCAAACTCAAAACGTTCTTCAATACAAAACCTAGCACTGCCCATACAAATAGGATAAAGACAAAAACTAACCCCCTATCCTGCCTGTACAATTTATTAATTCTCGAAACTTCAAACTCCACTTTCTGATCACCTCACAAATTTTACATTTTAATGCTCGAATAAAATCATAACAAAGGGCTAAAATGCAATTATTATGCCACAATTCAATTTTGTAGTCTAAACCAGTGTGAATTTAAAACGAATTTGAAAAAGGCCTTAAACCATCCCCCTATGATCAAAAAACAGACTAGTTCTTTGTCCATAGTTCAATAAAAAATGGATTGTTCTAGTTCTAAGAATTTTCTAAATTGATTTATTTCGACTTAAATATACTTATGTAAGTCAAAATTAACTTAAATAATAAAAACCACCCGTATAAAACGAGTGGTTAAGCAATTTAGTACCCAATTTGATCGATCAAAGGCAAGAGACCTTTATAAACTTCCGTGGACATCTTTGACTCCCAATGCCCAGAAACTATCGCGAAAAATATGATCAAAAACCATAGTCCAAGTATCCCCAGCGCTAAGTTACGTGCTGTGAGAGTCTTTCTACCTATGATAGCTTGAAACGTCAAAGTTCCTTTGACGGGACATTCCTGCACGCAGGTCAAGCACCCGGTGCACTCTGGTGACCACACTCGACCTGCCTGTTCTACAAGAATCCGATTTGGACAGCTTGCTGTACATTTTCCACATTGTATGCAGGACTGCTTGTCTCGAGTGATTTTAAACGGACTGATTGTGCTAAACAGGCCTAAAAGTCCTCCATATGGGCAAAGATAACGGCACCAAAAATTTTCAAAGAGCATCGAAAGTAAGACAAGAAGGGCAATAACCGTTATTCCAACAATACTCAAATTCTGAAAGAACCTCAACATCTTGACATCGGATAGCATATTATACGGCGTATTTATGAAAGCAACTGCGTCTTCTCCACGCATTCCAAATAAGATCAGCGAGATAAAAAGAAACAAAAGGATGTATTTAAGGGATCTTAGAATATTATCTAACCAGTTCGGCATCTTGAAGTTTCTTCCAAACACTTTCTTGCCGATTTTTGCAAGCCCTTCGGACAGGGTTCCGATTGGACAAATCCAGGCACAGAAGGTCCTTTTAAGCAACAAGGATAGTATGATAGCGGCTAAAAAAATAACTAATCCCGCCGGATGGATAGGGTCAAACTTACCCGTCGCGATCCAAGCTTTCAAGCCCACTAAGGCGCTAATCGGTAAAAACGCCTCAACTCCGGCAGGTCGAGATATATAGGTTATTGAACTATTAGCTATCTGATTTATAAAAACCATAAAAGTTATTCCAATCTCAAGCACAACGGCTGCGAATAGAATTTGAACAATATGCCTGATAGACAGATGTTTAAACCAGTTTGATTTCATAAGCTCCTCCTTTTAGCAAGTTGCAAACTCTAAATCGAAGAGATAACTATTACTAAGTTTCTTAGAGATTCTAATACTCAAATTAGAAGTAATTAAATCCTCAATCAGTATAACTGAGATTAAAATAACAAGGCGTGACATTAATCACATTTAAGAAAATCCGAGAAAACATAAGCAACTCAAGCGCAGGTGAAAAATCCTACGTTTAAGTTGCTACATTCTGCTAATTTCAAAAGTGACTTTCCCTCAAATTCAAAATATGTTTTTATTAATCAAATCAATTTTTAATTATTAATGATTGTGCCCCCATTGATATGGAGCATTTGACCGGACATATACGAAGAATCTTCCGAGGCCAAGAAAACATAGGCTGGAGCCAACTCTTTCGGTTGCCCGGCCCGTTCCATAGGAGTTGTGCTTCCGAAGGTAGCCACTTGATCCGCCTGGAACGAAGAAGGAATTAGAGGAGTCCAGATTGGACCTGGGGCTACACCATTGACACGAATCCCCAATTTACAGAGTGATTCTGACAGGGATCGAGTGAAGGAAACGACTGCCCCTTTACTTGCCGAATAATCGATTAATTGATCATCTCCTTCATAGGCCGTAATCGAGGCCGTATTAATAATTGCGCCTCCCGCTTTAAGATGGGGAAGTGCAGCTTTAGTTAAGTAAAAATAACCAAAAATATTGGTACGAAATGTTCTTTCAAGTTGCTCACTTGTTATATCCAGCAAACTGTTTTGCGGATGTTGCTCTCCGGCATTGTTAACCAAAATATCGAGTTTACCGAACTCCTGCGTGGCTTTTGCAATCAAGCTGTCGACTTCTGATTTATTGGAAACGTCGCATTTTATGGCGGTTGCTTTCTGCCCAGACTGATTAATTTCGTCAGCTACCTTTTGGGCGTTT
>JAJYAS010000755.1 GCA_021779415.1 Bacillota bacterium | reverse complement strand
CAAGCAATTAAAGATCGAGGTCGTGGTGGCCAAAGAAAGTGGAAAAGTAGGCGGAACCCTTGAAAAGGTAAAAGCCTGTCTCAACTTAAATATTCCCTTGGTGATTATAAAACGACCAACAACTGATAAGGTTTCAACTAGTTGGACACATAGCCAATTTATTAAAAATTTGGAGGAAATGCTATGAAATCTGAAATTATTCTTTTAGGACACGGAAGCCGTCGTGCTGAAGCTAACCAAGGACTTTTAGTGGTCGCCGAAAAAGTAAGTCGCTTAATGGGACAGCCGGTAACCCCTGCCTATATGGCTCATGATCATCCGAGCCTTCCAGAAGCAGTTGAAGCAAAAATTCAAAGCGGTGCGTTACGCATTGTCGTGATGCCACTCTTCCTCTTCCGCGGAGTCCACGTGACTGTAGATATTCACGAGGAATTACGCGAAATTCGCGAACAACATCCGAAAGTTGAGATCATTTTCACCAAAGAACTGGGAGCTGATGACGGTATTGCAAGTTTGGCCAGCCTTCGCATTAAGGAGGCTTTAGGCGAATGATGACAGACTTCATTTTAGACCCAGGGCAAATTGAAGTAGAAAGTATGAAACTTATACGGGCTGGTCTAACTCGTGCATGGCTAGATGCAGACTACCCAGTTGTAGAACGTATCATTCATACTACGGGAGATCCTTCGTTAGAGTCTTCGATTGCCATTCATCCCGAAGCGATTGCTTGTGGGCTCAAGGCTCTGAAGGAAGGCGCCAATGTCATCACGGATGTGGAGATGGTCCGAGCAGGCATCTCCAAAGAGAAACTCAAATCATTGGGTGGGACTGTGGAATGCTTCTTGAATTCACCCGGGATCCCCGAACAAGCGAAAGCTTGGGGAATCACACGCTCGATGACCGCTTTTCGCCTGAATGCAGACCGTCTTCGTGGCTCAATTGTGGCCATTGGCAATGCACCTACGGCCCTTATCGAAGTCTTACGTTTAGCCGAAAATCCTGAGACTCGTCCTGCTTTAATCGTGGGAATTCCCGTGGGTTTTATCGGCGCCAAAGAATCCAAGGATTTACTTTGGGAGCACCAAGAGTTCCCCTCGATTACAGTCCTCGGCACGCGGGGCGGAAGTCCAATTGCTGCCACTGTAGTTAACGCGCTAATATATACGGTTTTGAAAAAAAGAGGGTGACAAAGATGTCGTTAAACAATCAATCAACTGCCAAACTGATGATCCAAGGGACCTCTTCCAGCGTTGGAAAAAGTGTTTTGGCGGCTGCTTTTTGCCGAATATTTTACCAAGAAGGATACCATGTAAGTCCGTTCAAAGCTCAGAACATGGCCCTCAACTCATTTGTGACTACGACAGGTGGGGAAATGGGAAGAGCGCAAGTGGTTCAGGCCCAAGCCGCCGGAGTTGAACCAGAGGTGCGTATGAACCCCATTTTGCTTAAACCCAGTGGACCGACCGGTTCTCAAGTTGTGATTATGGGCAAATCTCAAGGGAATGTGACTGCTCTGCGCTATCATGGAGAATATCAGCGCATGACCTGGCCGTATGTGACAGAGGCTCTCCACGGACTACTCAATGAGTACGAAATCGTGGTGATTGAAGGGGCAGGAAGTCCGGCAGAAGTCAATCTTAAATCCAACGATATTGTTAATATGCGAGTTGCCATGGAGGCCAATTCACCAGTTTTGCTTGTGGCTGATATCGATCGTGGCGGAGCCTTGGCATCAGTTGTGGGGACTTTGGAATTAGTGGAACCCGAAGAACGAGCGATGATCAAAGGGATTATTTTCAATAAGTTTCGGGGGGAAATCAAACTTCTACAACCAGCCCTCGATTTCATTGAAGAACGAACAGGTATACCCGTGGTAGGAGTTGTTCCCTATTTCAAGATCCGTATTCCAGACGAAGATTCCGTGGCGTTGAGTGAAGCGGACGAAAAACCCTCAGTTTCATTAGCAGAACAATTGGATGTGGCGGTGATCCGTTTACCTTACATTTCGAACTTTACAGACTTTGATGCACTTCAAGATGAACCGGATGTGGCGGTCCGCTATGTCACAGACCCTGCAAATTTGGGAAAACCTGATCTCCTCATTATTCCTGGGAGCAAAAATACTTTGGCAGACTTGCGTTTTCTCCATGAAAGCGGGTTTGGAACTTATATTCAAACCCTCTGTCAAGAAGAACTGCCTGTCATAGGGATTTGCGGTGGCTATCAAATGATGGGGCGCTTGGTGAAGGATCCGTTACATACTGAGTCAGAGCTCGAAGAGGTTTTAGGACTTGGTATTTTGCCAATGGTGACGGAATTTTATCCTCAAAAACATACCGTCCAGAGTAAAGGGACCATCCTTGCGGAGCAAGGCTTTTTAAAAGCTTGTACAGGGCAAACAGTGGTGGGCTATGAGATTCACATGGGGCGGTCCACGTTGGATGAAGGGCATTTACCGCTCTTTAATTTGACGTCGAATGGAGAGTCCAATGTTGATGGTTTACAGGCAGGTAATGCCTATGGCACATATTTACATGGGGTATTTGATAATGACGGCTTGCGTTCCTCACTTTTGAATTGGCTCTGGGAGCGCAGAGGGTTACCGAGGCCTGTCGAAGCATCACTTTCTCAGGCAGCACTTCGTGAATCAGCGTTTAATGAGTTGGCAGATTTAGTGCGTCAAAATGTCGATTTAGAACGGATTCGAGCCATAATGGGCTTAAAGGTTGAGTAAGACCTTAAATTTAGCATAAACGATGATGATAATGAATCTTAGGAAAAGACTGGGAGACTCAAAATGATGGAAACGCTTAGTATTGTATGGGCGGTTCTTCCGATCGCTGTTCTGTTTGGCTTTATGCTTGATCAAGTTATAGGAGATC
>JAJYAS010000754.1 GCA_021779415.1 Bacillota bacterium | reverse complement strand
CTATTGCGCTCCAAACTCTCTACGTTTTCCACCCTCATTTTTGCGGGACTTGTCAAGAATGCTGGCAAAACAACGGCCTTAAACGCTATTAATACGCTGTTCCCAGATGAATGCCTTGGACTAACTTCCGTAGGGTATGACGGTGAGACGCAGGATGCAATATACTGCCACCCGAAGCCTTCCATTTCAGTTCGGCCGGGCCAAATCGTTCTTACCGCAAAGCGTTTCCTTCCAAACACATCTAAAAGCTATGATATTCTAGAAACTTGGGGAAATCATCCTCAATTTGGCTCTTGGCTGATCCTAAAAATAACCGCACCTGGGGATTTCCGTATGGCAGGTCCTTCTACTCTTTCTGAACTCGCAGAGGGCATTTCGCGATTGCGCTACTATGGTGCCCATCGAATTCATGTGGATGGGGCTCTAAACCGCCTTTCTCATATCTCTCTGACATCTATAGCGAACACGGAAGAAGCAGTTGCCTTCGGTTCCTTACAGGAGTTGTCAAGGAATCCGGGCATAGTCCTGAGTACGAGCGCCGCTTTAGGAAACACGTTAAAAGAAGTGACAGAACACACACTACATATCTTGGAATTATTTGAACTTCCCTCCCTTTTACGCTCCACCCCTACCCTCTTTTTTAAATCGGGCCTAGATCAAGCCCTCTCTCTTCAGCAAAACGCTTATTTTCATCAAGGCTCTTGGAGTCTATTACCAACATTTCTCTGGAACCAATCCTTGGAAGTCCTTATTCCTGCCCATGCGGATTCGATTTATCTGAAAGGGGCGTTTACGGATACAATTTATTTAGCACTGCGCGCCGCAGAGCGATTACCTTGTCAATTTATTGTTCGTAGTCCAGCACATGTGCTCCTATCTCCTGCCATATGGAACGGTTTAAAGTCTAGGGGAATCGAAGTAACCTTGCTGGATTCCCCTCACCTCGCAATACTCACCTTATGCCCTTGGCATCCTAAAACTCCAATCCCTACGGAACGAATGGCGGAGGCTTTGCTTCCTTACCTTAAGATCCCAATGGTCGATATGCAAAAGCAAGAAGTTTGGTTGCCTTAAACTCCTCATAGATTCCTTATGGAGGTGGTTGTAGTGACTCGCCCCTATATTCATAACAAACTTCATCTGGATCTCGATCATATAGCTTTGGCCAGAACCTTAGCCAAGGACATTGTCGAGCAAATTACCCCCTTTATACTTTCCCATAGTACGGTCAGTGTCGAGCGTTCGATTCTACGTCTATTTGGGATTCAGGGGGTTGATCCCGAAGGTATTCCTTGGCCCAACATTATCATCGATCACTTCAAGGAGCATCACCTCCTTGACGAAGGGGCTGCACGTTCCTTTGCCAAAGCCTGCCTCCACTTTAAATCGGACCCCCAAACTCTTGCAGGACAATTGGCTTGTCGAGAACGATCGTTAGAAGATCTCCCCGATTTCCCCGAGGAACAAATCGTTGACAAGGCCATCACCCTTGCTCAACCCTTATTGGAACGAATTCGCACTCAGCGCCAAAGTCGTGAGCACTGTTTGTCTCGCAGAGGGGAAGGTTCAGAGCCTTACCTTTACGTTATTGTGGCCACCGGTAATATTTACGAAGATGTTCTACAAGCAAAGGTTGCCGCTCGGCAAGGTGCCGACATTATTGCCGTAATCCGTTCAACCGGACAAAGCCTTCTCGATTATGTTCCCTATGGACCAACCACTGAGGGATTTGGCGGTACTTTTGCTACCCAAGAAAACTTTCGTATTATGCGTGAGGCCCTAGATGAAATCGGGCAAGAACTGGGGCGCTATATTCGCCTAACCAACTATTGTTCTGGGCTGTGCATGCCGGAAATCGCAGTGATGGGGGCCATAGAACGACTTGACGTGATGCTGAATGACTCGATGTACGGCATTATCTTTCGGGACATCAATATGCAACGCACCTTTATCGACCAATATTTTTCCCGTTTGATCAATGGATTTGCGGGGATCATTATTAACACTGGCGAGGACAATTATCTCACGACGTCGGATGCACTTGAGGCAGCGCATACCGTCCTAGCTTCAAATTTCCTAAACGAACAATTTGCTTTTCTCTCTGGGATTCCTGAAGAACAACAGGGTTTGGGCCATGCCATGGAAATTAACCCCGATGTACCTAATGCGTTTCTCTATGAAATCGCCCAAGCTCAGCTGATCCGTGAGATTTTCCCCCGTTCACCAATCAAATACATGCCCCCCACAAAATATATGACGGGGGACATTTTCCGTGGGCATGTTCAAGATACACTTTTCAATGTCGCTTCCATCATGACCGGTCAAAGCATTCATCTACTGGGTATGCTCACGGAGGGGATCCATACCCCTCTCATGCAAGACCGCTTTCTAAGCTTGGAATCTGCGAAACTCGTTTTCAAATCGCTTAGACAGTTGCCAGAGGAAATTAGGTTTACCAGTGACGGCGTAATCCTACAGCACGCTCAATCCACTCTTCAAAAAGCAGTCAGCATGCTTGAGAAAATACAGAAAATAGGTCTTTTTGAAGCCCTTGAACAAGGCATGTTTGCAGAAATTTCTCGAAAACCAACGGGTGGTCGGGGGCTCGATGGGGTTTTTGTTAAGAGCTCTAAATACCTAAATCCAAGTGCGTGGTTCAATATTCGTAGTTCGTAGTATATGGTTCATCGTTCATGGTTTTTCATGGTTCACTAATATCTAATATCGCAACGGGAAGTGATTCAATGCCTACCCTTGATTATCATCAAATTCGTCCCTATGGAGATACCCTTGATGATGGGCTCATACAGCTCTCTTTTACCTTACCCGTACCTTTTGGGGAAGAAGCCCAAGAGGCTGCTCGCCGCTGGGCCTTACAAAGTG
>JAJYAS010000753.1 GCA_021779415.1 Bacillota bacterium | reverse complement strand
TGGTGATCATGCCGGAGGGGTTCCACCCGTTCCCATACCGAACACGGAAGTTAAGACCTCCAGGGCCGATAATACTTGGGGCGCAGGCCCCTGGAAACCTAGGTCATCGCCAGGTAAACATGCAAAAGGACTATCTCTAACGAGGTAGTCTTTTTGCATGTTTATATAAGACAAGTACGGACTTCAGCTTCTGGCTTCAGTATCATAGAAAGGCACAGGGGACGTAGACGCAAGAACCGTTCCCCTGTCTTCCCGGCCTACAGAGTTGAGTAGTTCTGACCACTGATTAATGCTTGGTAAGCTAGGCCCCTGGAAAAGCAGTAATATTTTTCTGCATAGATAAACAAGGAATTTTGCGGTTTGTGGCGAATTCTTAGTATATTAAAGAGTAGTTAAGGGGTTAGGTAAATGAATAGGTTTTATTTTCTGCAGAAGACATCCTTTGTCACAATTATAGGAGTCACTCTTCTAGTCGCTTCAGTGATACCGGTACGAGCTGATAGTTTGCAGCAACAACTCAATCAATCCCAACAACAAGCTAATCAGATAGCAGGCACTTTAAATGCTCAAAAAGACAAAGTTTCGGTTGCTACGACACAGGTATTGGCCTTAAAGCAATCCGTTCAGGCTTTGAACAACAGTATTGCACGAGAACAAGTAACACTTACAGAAGAACAAAATCATCTTAAAGAGTTGGATGCTCAGCAACAGAAGCTTGAAACTCAGCGCCAGGAACACATAAAAGCTTTAGGGAACTTTTTAAAAAGCAACTACGAGGATGGGATAACACCGTATTTAGCAGTGTTATTTCAAGCTACAAGTGTATCCGATTTTATTGACCGCGCGGACAAGATTCAGGCGATCGTGGGCACCTATACTAAACTACAAAAAGACATTGCAACATTGAATACAAGTATGGACAATCAAAAAGTACTCATAAAACAAAATCAGGACACAATACAAGCAGCTTTACAGAGTAAAGTACAAACTCAACAAGCAGTTCAACAAACGTTAGATAAGCAACAAGCCGTCTTGGATCAATTAAGTTCAGAACAAAGAGCTACGCTAAATACGTCTCTTGTTGCCCAAGCGAAAGTTAGCCGAATACAACGATTGATTCAACTTCAAGAACTCGAGGCCGCCAACGCCGCCAAAGGGAGCAGTTCTGGATCAGATTCACGTGGAGCTGATTCTAGCGGTGTTGCAGGTACTGTCAATGTTTCAGGCGGAGCCAAACAGATCCTGAGTTTTGCGGCTCGGTTCTTAGGTACACCCTATGTTTGGGGAGGAACGACCTCGTCGCCTGGATTTGATTGTTCGGGGTACGTCCAATACGTATACAGGAATTTTGGTGTATCGCTAAGTCGAACTTCGGAATCGCAGTTCCAAAATGGAGTTTCTGTCTCACGGGCAGACTTGAAGCCCGGAGATCTGGTATTTTTCCATACTTACTCTGGCGGGGCTTCTCACGTAGGAATTTACGTCGGCAATAACACTATGATAAATTCATCATCGGGTGGAGTATCTTACGATGACATGACAGATGGCTACTGGGGATCCCGCTATCTTGGAGCTCGTCGTGTTGTAGCATCTTAATGAACGTAAAAAAGGCGTTCTTCAAATTGAGGAACGTCTTTTTCTTTTATATCGGAATAATGTATAATTTCATTATAGAGGAATTAGTTTTTATACTCTTGGAAGGTGACTGAAGGAAGGAACTATCCAAAGGTTAGTAATAAGGGGGATGGGTTTGAACGTACTTGCCATTAATCCAGGTTCAACATCAACAAAAATTGCGGAATTCGAAAATGAAACTTGTCTTTGGAAACAAGGGATTGACCACCCATCCAGTGAAATCAATATGTTTGCCCGTGTGAGTGATCAATATGAATATCGCATCGCGATGATTCTAAAGACACTCGAAGAAAAAGGGACATCATTAGAAGAGTTTGATGCCATTGTGGGACGAGGCGGCATGCTCAAGCCATTAGTCGGAGGGACCTACTTGGTGGATCACTATCTTGTTAATATCTTGCAAGATGCACCTGGAGGGGAACATGCCTCTAATCTGGGAGGTATTATGGCCTATCATTTGGGACAACGCGTTCATATTCCAGCCTATATCGTGGACCCAGTGGCTGTTGACGAATTTGACCCAGTGGCCCGTCTTTCTGGGCTTCCAGAATTACCACGTTTAAGTCAATCACACGCTTTGAATATGAAAGCGGTTGCACGAAAAGTGGCCCAACAGATGGGGAAAGCCTATCAGGATGTGAACTTAATTGTCGCTCACTTGGGTGGGGGAATTTCCGTAGCCCCGCATCGTAAAGGAAAAATGATTGATGTAAATAACGCCAATAATGAGGGGCCTTTCTCAGTCGAACGTTGTGGTACATTGCCTGTTTATCAACTCGTAAAGCTTTGTTATTCAGGGAAGTATTCGGAGAAAGAAGTGCTCACTAAAATTCTTAAAGAAGGCGGTATGTTCGCATACCTTGGAACAAAAGATGCACGGGAAGCAGAAGAACGCATGCTTAAAGGTGACCTGACAGCAAAGCTGGTATTAGAAGGCTTATGTTATCAGGTTGCTAAAGAAATAGGTGCGATGGCCACCGTATTGGTGGGAGAAGTGGATCGTATCGTTTTAACAGGGGGACTCGCTTATTCGGAATTTATAGTTCGAGAGATCATTCGAAGGGTGTCGTTCATTGCTCAAGTTATTGTATCCCCTGGGGAAGAAGAGATGACAGCATTGGCGCTAGGTGCTTTAAGAGTCCTCCTTGGCGAAGAGAAAGCCTTAACCTATGAGTTCTAGCAGAAGTCAATAAAGGGGGTACAAAGGATGCGCTTTAGTGGATTTGATTCCCTAGTGGATAGGGCAAAA
>JAJYAS010000752.1 GCA_021779415.1 Bacillota bacterium | reverse complement strand
AGATTTACCACTCCTTGCGGCCCACTTAAATACTCTAATTAGTGGCGCAGAAGTGGAGACCCCAGTCTTTGATTTTGTGTGTGGTGGTCGTAGTCCCGTTGGTAAACCAATGCGTCTGAATTCCGATGAAATCCTAGTTATAGAAGGCATCCATGCCCTAAATCCTCGTTTAGTCCCTTCCTTGGGTAGAAATCAAATGTTCAAGATTTATGTCAGCGCCCTTTTCCAACTCAATCTAGATGTTTATAATAAGGTTTCAACGACAGACGTACGACTTATCCGCCGAATAGTAAGGGACAATCAATTCCGCGGGATCGATCCGGAACGAACCTTAACACAATGGGACAGTGTGCGCCGAGGAGAAAATCACAACATTTTCCCTTATCAGGAAGAAGCAGATGTGATGTTCAATTCTAGTCTTTTATACGAGCTCAACGCACTTCGACCTTACGCCGAAGAATTATTAAACACCATCCCATCGGAAAGCTCTAACTATAAAACGGCGATTCATCTTTTAACACTACTGTCATTCTTTAATCCACTAGATACTTCAATAGTCCCGTTTAACTCAATTTTGAGAGAATTTATGGGAGGAAGCGCCTATAAAGTCTAGACTTGAGTCGTTATTCAATAATCGCCCTGCGTGGGCGTACAAGCAAAGCACGAAGTTTTTGAACTTCGTGCTTTTGTTTTAAGTTAACTGTGAACTATTTATCCATAGCCAGAGTCCCCGATTTAGCAAAATTCTCCTTTAGCATATCTCGGATGATAATTGACACACTTTCGGCAGGTGCTCCTATGGATTCTATGATAGCCTGAGTAACTTTCTCAACAAGCAACCTTTTCTCAGCAATTGTGCGGCCTTCTAATAAATCAATTTGTACAATTGGCAATTTGTAATCTCCTTTCTTATGACATTCAGTCACTCTAATTTTATCCTGGTATATCTGTCTGATTCAACAATTCCTTACTAGCCTCTGAAATTGAAAAACCAAGTTTACGGCGCTCAGCAACGTGACGAATTTGGTCTGGTTGTTTAATGAGTTGATCTTTTTCCGAGCGCACACATTGTTTTATAGCGTATTCTAGCTTAAGTGCATCGCTCCACGAAGCAACCTCCCAGGCTTGTACTAAAGTAACCGGTCGATGTGCTGCCGTATATTTTGCCCCATGGTGTCCAGTATTTCCATTATTATGTTCTTTCACTCTTCGTTTAAGGTCGGTCGTAGCGCCCGTATAAATCGTATTGTCCCCACAACGAGCAAGGTATACCCAATATCCCATCTTTAATCCTCTGGCCAAAATTCTAATACAGGACGGCTTAACAAAAGCTGCTGTTCAAAACAAGAATCTAAGTATTTTTTTAATCCCAAGACATAAGAAGGCTCTAAACCATAATTGAACTGAGAGAAATAATTATTCCAGAAATCTAGCGATCCTCCCAACATGGTTTGACACGTCTTTACAATGTCATTCATATTACCCAGTGCCCGTTCTTTAGCCTCAAGGAGCATATGATAGACCCCCCGAACTTCTTCCCCCCGCTCAGCAATCAGTTTTCGAGGAAATGCCCATACAGCATAGGTCATAGAATACCCCGTGTGATTAAACCATTCTTCACCCAGGTCATAGACATAGCACGCAGGGTTTTTGAGAGCTTCTTGAATGGCGGCATCTCCAATCAAAAGTGCTGCATCCGCCATATCAAACATTCCCTGAAGATCAGAGTGCACCGTTACATAGTGAGGAGTTACTCCATAATAATGATGCAACAAAATCTTAGTTAGATTTACCGAGGTCGCCGAAGTATCTGTTAAAGCAACTGTCAACCCATCCAAAGCCTTCAATTTAACTTTCGAGAACAGCAAGATTGAACCCACTCGCCCCCTCGTTGAAACAGAAAGGTTTGGTAAGATCACATAATCCTGCCAATGCTCCCCATAGGAAAAGGCGCTAATGGGAGCCATATCAATCCGTCCGTCCGCCAACATGGCGTTATGCCCCGTTGGTTCGGCTGTGATAGATTCTAATAATGGATCTTCTCTAGACAAAAAGTGGAACATCGGCAACATATTGGTATTCGGGTTGTGTCCTATGCGAATCATGCTGTCTACCCCCATGTCGTTATCACCATTTAACATTTAAACATGTTAACACTCATTCAACTACAAAAATCATATTATATTACTTTATATAATTACGTAATTCTCCGATCGATTCAATCCTAACAATTACCTCATCGCCCGGTTGCATTGGACCCACGCCCTCAGGTGTGCCCGTTAAAACCACATCCCCAGGCAATAGGGTCATTACTTGAGAAATAAAACTCAGGAGTTTCGGTATAGAGTTAATGAAATTTTGAGTGCTGGAAGATTGTTTTACAACACCATTAAGCAAACACTGAATGCCTAGTTTACTCGGGTCAATATCTGTTACGACCCAAGGACCGATAGGACAAAACGTATCAAATGATTTTCCACGAGTCCATTGACCATCCTTCATTTGCAAATCTCTTGCTGTGACATCATTAGCGCACGTATACCCAAAGATAGCTTTTGTAGCCTCTTCTTCTGTCGCATCTTTGATGATTGCTCCGATAATTACTGCCAATTCTGCTTCATGGTCCACACGTTTACTAATCTTAGGGTAGACAATCTCCGAACCTGGACCGATTACACTAGAATGCGGCTTCATGAAAATCACAGGATCTTCCGGTAAAGAATGTTTTAATTCTTGAATATGTAATGCATAATTCAGACCGATACAAACCACTTTATGCGGTTCTACTGGGGCAAGTAAGCTAACCTGATCCAAGGGCAACCAGGTATCAATTGGTTTAGATTTGGGGTCAAGGAATGGCCCATTTAACAAACGCACCTGCTCC
>JAJYAS010000751.1 GCA_021779415.1 Bacillota bacterium | reverse complement strand
AAGCCTGTCTGTAGGGACACAGATACAAGATATTGAAACTAATCCATTGAGAAGGCAAATATCAGTTAAAACAAGATCAAATGAGTACAAAAGTATCATTGTATCTTCTGAGTACATTAATATGAACGGAAAGCCGTGTCGATTAGAAATAGGAATCGATATTACTGACAATTTAAGATATCAAAAAGAACTCATAAAGCTAGAGCATCTTAACATCCTAGGGCAAATGTCAGCGAGCATTGCCCATGAAATTAGAAATCCTTTACAGACGGTTAAAGGGTTTCTGCAGTTTCTTCAATTAAAGGAAGGAATACTACCGTATCAGAATCATTTTACATTAATGATTGATGAACTAAATAGAGCGAATCAAATAATTTCGGAGTTTCTTTCTTTGTCGAGGACAAAGCCCACGAATTTAGAATTACATGATATTAATGACATCATAAAAAGTGTCTTACCTCTCATTGAAGCCCAAGCCTTAGGAGAAGATAAAATAATTGAGGTTGAACTTAAAAGTGTCACGAAAACAATGCTCGATGAAGGTGAAATAAAACAAGTAATCCTGAACTTGGTGAAAAATGGGCTGGAAGCAACACGAACCAAGGGAAGAGTCAAGTTAATAACGGAAAATGATCATGAGTCAATAAATCTGATTGTGTGTGATCAAGGTCAAGGCATAGCTCTTGAACTACAGGAAAAAATTGGACTGCCCTTCTTCACTACTAAAAAAAATGGGACAGGGTTAGGACTTTCAATGTCGTTAAGCATTCTCGAGCGTCATAACGCAAAGATGGATTTTAGTAGCTCTGAATATGGCACCACGTTCTTCATTAATTTTCCAATAGTGGAATAAGGAATTGGGTGCCAGAGAAAATGGTGAATTTCAAACACTTGCTTTGAATTTAAGTATATAGAGGTGATACAATAAGCTTGAAGGTCAATAAGCAGGTAAGAAGTGTCATAGGTGGATAAGACTCAGTGACAACATATTGCGGATAGAAGGGTGAATACTATGAATAATTTACCGTTAAGAGGACTAAAAGTGATTGACTGCGCGACTCATATGGCGGCACCTTGGGCTGCGACTTATTTAGGTGACTATGGTGCAGAGGTTATTAAAATCGAACATCCAAAAACAGGAGATACAGGCAGAAGTTTTGGGGCTGTAAAAGATAATATAGGGATCTTCTGGAAAACTCTGGCTCGTAATAAAAAATGCATCACCTTAAATCTTGGCGTCGATGAAGGCAAAAAACTATTTTTACAGTTGATCAAAGAGGCCGATGTACTCATTGAGAACTTTAGACCTGGAACGCTTGAGAAATGGGGACTTGATTGGACGGTCTTAAGTGAGGTCAATCCCCGTCTTATCCTATTACGTTGTAGTGGTTTTGGGCAAGAAGGTCCTTATTCAAAACGTGGGGGATTTGGTACAGTGGCCGAAGGAATGAGCGGTTTCGCCGGTATGAATGGGTGGCCTGACGGACCCCCAACCCTTCCCCCTAATGCCCTGGCTGACGGTGTAACCAGCGTCCAAGCAGCACTAGCCATCATGATTGCTGTTTATGAACGTGATGTCCTTAAAAGTGGTATCGGTCAAGTCCTCGATATTTGCTTATATGAACCGCTCATGCGTTTGATGGAAGCAAGTATCGTTGAACACAGCGTTTTAGGGACAATTCCTCAAAGAATGGGAAATCGGTTAAGCTCGGCGGCTCCTCGCAATGCCTATATCACCAAGGATGGGGAATGGGTTGCCTTATCGGCCAGTGCACAGCCCATAGCTGAAAAGGTTTTCAGGGCCATTGGCCAACCAGACTTAATTAACGATCCAAGGTTCTGTGATAATCCCTCTCGTGTGCAGAATGTCGAGGCTCTTGACAAAATCGTGGGTGATTGGATTAAAGATCATTCGATTCAGGAAGTAATGAGCATCTTTATGGAGGCTGGCGCCGTTGTCGGTCCGATTTATACCATCGATCAACTTCACGAAGATGAGCACTTCAAATTCCGTAAATCCTTAGTCGAGATTGAAGATAAAGATTTTGGGCATGTAACCATGCCGAATGTTACAACCAAGTTTTCACGGACTCCTGGGGAGATCAGACATACGGGAGCAAGCAAAGGAGAACATAACGAAGAGATTTATCAAAAACTTGGCCTAAGTGTCGACCAAATTAATGGATTAAAAGCTAACGGTGTAATTTAAGTATTTAGTAACCCATTGTATTGGTGACACATTTAAAAAGTGTAAACTTAATAAGGGGAGGGATGTCTTATTAATAAAATTGCCATCGTTTATTACAGCAAGACAGGAAATACCAAAAAGGTAGCAGAACTTATTGCGCAAGGTGCGAACTTAATTGAGGCTATCGAAGTGAAGTGCATGTCTATTGAAGAAGTCGATCATGAATTTCTAACCGAGGCCAAAACAGTCATTTTTGGATCCCCAACGATTTCTGGAACCTTTGCATGGCAAATAAAGGAATGGTTGGATACTATGCGAACAGTTAAGTTTGGTGGAAAACTTGGGGCCGTTTTTGCTACAGCTAATTATGTTGGAGGTGGAGCGGAGGTCGCAGAGTTAGCCATGATTGGAGTGCTGCTGGTCAAAGGGATGTTGGTTTACTCGTCTGGTGTAGCCGATGGACAGCCCTTTATTCACTTTGGTCCCGTGTGCATTCATGAAGGGGATGAAGGTCAGCAAGAAAGAGCAAAAATATTTGGGGAAAGAATCGCTAAAAAGACAGTGGAACTGTTTAACTAACAGGAAAGTATCGATACACTGAGATCGGTTAACTCATGGCAACCGATCTCAGTGTTATTTAGCACTTGAATGGGAAGTATAATGCCATTGAATCCATACAAAAGAAAGAAGGATCATGTTG
>JAJYAS010000750.1 GCA_021779415.1 Bacillota bacterium | reverse complement strand
CTGCACTCGATCATTTTGTTGTCCGCTCCTCACTGAAGATCCCTATAAAGTTAAGTCAATGCACTTATACAATCCCTTAATGCTTACAATTATACCATTTTGGGTCCACCCGGCGGGCTGTCTGTCCCAATATTTATTTTCTCTATTGGCAACTAAGTATTTCAGGAAATCTTTTGAACAGTCTAATATAATGAAAAGTTTCACAAATAACTGTATTGAACGAGTTTGATTGTTATGCTATTCTAAAAGAAGATTGGTCAGGTGGTCTGACCAGATATAGGACTAATCTTTCCAAATAGCAGTTATAGCTTATCTGAAGGGAAATATTTTTTGGGAGGTTGAACAATTGGAAATCTCAGTATGTATCAAACAAGTTCCGGGAACCTCAAAAATCGAAGTCGATCCTATAACAGGTGTCTTAAAAAGAGACGGCGTTGATTCCAAAATGAATCCGTATGATTTATTCGCTTTAGAAACCGCTTTAAGAATCAAGGAACAAAAAGGCGGAACGATAAAAGTTATTAGTATGGGACCACCACAAGCAAAGGAAGTCATTAAAGAAGCTTTCATGATGGGTGTCGATGAAGGTGCCTTGGTTTCGGACAGAAAGTTTGCAGGTGCAGACGTTCTGGCAACATCCTACACGATTTCTCAAGGGATCCGACAATTAGGCAAATTTGATTTAATACTTTGTGGAAAACAGACAACAGATGGTGATACTGCACAAGTAGGACCTGAAATGGCTGAATATCTAGGTATACCTCACATTGCCAATGTATTGAAAGTTATAGAAATAAAAGAAACGTCTGTCATTGTCGAGATGGACATGGCAAATACTATCGAAATAGCCGAAATTCAATTCCCTTGTCTTTTAACCGTAGAAAAGGATATTTTTCAACCCCGTCTTCCCTCCTACAAGAAAAAAATGAGTACGAAAGACCGTGAAATTAAGCTTATTACGTTTAATGATTTTGAAGATAACAATGAAACTAGATATGGCCTTACAGGTTCTCCAACCCAGGTTGAACGAATATTTCCCCCTTCTATTAATAATGACCGAGAAACCTGGACAGGCACCTCAGCACAGCTTAGTTATCAAATAGCTAATAAACTTAAACAATTAAAGTTTGTATAGAGGGGGTAGCTTCATGAGCAAGTTAATTTGTCACCAAGAAAAAGTGAATGAATCCAACATTCAAGCCTTAGTGGATGTATGCCCATTTGGTGCTCTTGAAAATAAGAATGGGACGATCGAAATCACTGCAGGATGCAAAATGTGCAAGCTCTGTGTTAAAAAGGGACCGACAGGTGTCATGGAATTTATTGACGAAGTCACTGTTACCGTTGATAAAAGTTTATGGAAGGGTATCGGAGTCTATGTTGACCATGTCGAAGGGGAAATACACCCTGTAACTATGGAGTTGATCGGAAAAGCAAAAGAACTTGCAGCTGTCGTCAATTTCCCAGTTTATTGTGTGTTTATTGGACACAACATTAAAGATAAAGCTCAAGATTTACTTCATTATGGAGTAGATGAAGTCTTTGTCTATGACTACGAAGAATTAAACCATTTTCGCATAGAACCTTATACAGCAGCGTTTGAAGACTTTATCAAGAAAGTAAAACCTTCTTCCTTACTCGTAGGGGCTACAACGATAGGTCGATCCTTGGCTCCAAGAGTAGCCGCAAGGTTTAGAACGGGTTTAACGGCTGATTGTACAACACTGGAAATGAAAGAAAATACCGACCTTGTTCAAATACGACCCGCTTTTGGTGGCAACATCATGGCTCAGATCATCTGTCCCAACACGAGACCCCAAATGGCGACGGTTAGATATAAGGTCATGAACGCACCAGAAAAGCAATGTGAACCCAGCGGTAAGATTACACTCTGTGAATTAGAAGCAGCAAAATTAGTGTCGTCTATTGAAGTTCTTAAGGTGACGAGAAAAGAGATTGAAGAGAACATCTCAGATGCTGAAGTTATCATAGCCGTCGGAAGAGCCTTAAAATCAGAGAAAGATATGGGCATGGTTGAGGAATTAGCTAATTTGTTAGACGCCCAAATTGCAGGTACACGGCCCTTAGTTGAAGCTGGTTGGATTAAGGCTAAGCAGCAAATAGGTTTATCGGGTAGAACAGTTAAGCCCAAGCTGATCATTACCCTCGGAATATCAGGCGCTGTTCAGTTTGCAGCTGGAATGAAAGGCTCAGAACAAATCTTTGCCATTAATAATGACCCCCATGCGGCAATTTTCAATATTGCTCATTATGGAATTATTGGAGATCTCTACGAAATCGTTCCTCAACTAATTGAAGATATCAAAAACTCAAGAACTCTGGCTTGCGCGCGTTAACGATGAGGGGAATCTGATATAAAATTGTGGAGGGGATTTCATGCATAATTATAAAGCAATTGATGATAAGGATAGAGAGTTTTTAGTTTCCATATTGGGAGAAGAACGAGTTTATACTGGTGAAGCAATAAATGAAGATTTTAGTCATGATGAACTGGGTGGAATCAGCAGAATGCCGGACGTTTTAGTGGACGTTCTCTCAACCGATGAAGTGGCAAAAATCATGACCTATGCCTATGAAAACAATATTCCGGTTGTAGCGAGAGGATCTGGAACAGGGCTTGTTGGGGCATCCGTTCCTATCTTCGGTGGAATCATGATGAATATGTGTGGCATGAACAAGATCCTTGAAATAGATGAGGAAAACTTAACCCTCACCCTGGAACCTGGCGTACTACTAATGGAAATCAGCAAATATGTGGAAGACCATGATTTGTTCTACCCGCCAGACCCTGGTGAAAAATCAGCAACAATTGCTGGTAACATCAATACAAATGCAGGTGGAATGAGGGCTGTCAAGTATGGAGTTACGAGAGATTATA
>JAJYAS010000749.1 GCA_021779415.1 Bacillota bacterium | reverse complement strand
AGGCTGTGACGATTCCAGGACCCATAACGGCAAAGAACAGGGCAAAACGTACTTTTAGCTTCATTCGTTATGCCCTCCTTTCAGTTGGTGACGGCGGGTGATCAAGCTTGAGAAAATTTCTCCGCGTGGGCGTTCTGACATAAATAATTCCAGAACGTCGTCGACCGTGATGATTCCTAAGACTTGACCTTGATCATTGACGACGGGAACGGCCAGTAAACCGTATTTGTGTATAATGTCAGCTACTTTTTCGTGATCTTCATAGGGTGTTATTTTTACGATTTTTGTATGCATTATTTCTTTCAAGAGAGTTTCGGGTGAAGCAATAATCAGTTCTCTCAAAGAAAGAACCCCTTCAAGGATCTCTTGTTCATCGACCACATAGAGATAATAAATAGTTTCTGCTTCAGGCGCTAATCGTCTTAGTTCGTTAATGGCTTGTTCAGCCGTCAGCCAGAATGGTAAACCAATATATTCTGTCGTCATCAGTGAACCAGCGGTGTCTTCCTCGTACTGCATCAATTCCCGAACATCTTCAGCATCATCCGATTCCATCAAGCGCAGAAGTTCTTCGGATTTTTCTAAAGACAACTCGCTCAGAATGTCAGCTGCTTCGTCAGGAGGCATTTCTTCTAAGATATCAGAAGCCCTGCCCTCATCCATTTGAATTATCATTTCCACTTGGGCCTCTAACTCCATCTCGGTTAAGGCATCGATTGCCTGTTGCGAATCGAGTGCTTCAAGGAAATTGGCCCTCTGTTTATAGTCCATAGTTTCAATAATATCAGCGATATCAGCGGGATGGAGTTGGCGTAATTGTTCTTTTTCCCGCGTAAGTTGGAGAGCGGATGTCCGATTTTCTAACGGTTTAATGTATTGACAGCCCACAAAATTATTGGCAATTCGGCTTAACAAAAATTCAACACCTAAGCGTCGAAATAAGCCACGGACCCCAATATCTACGGCAACTAAAACGAGAAATTGATGGTCCTCATGGGACACCCAGGACAAGGAAATGTCATTGACACGAACCAGTTTAGACCCTTCTAAGTCAATGATCTGTTTATCTAATAGCCATTTGCCAATAAACGTTTCATCATCATGCAGAGGGTACGTCTTTTGAGGATTGAAGGTGGTATTAAGACGTAGACCGTCTTTATCGCAAGAAGCGACCCACTCAAAGGGAATTAAGGAAGAGATTCCTTTGGCATATCGGATGCCGGTAACATGGGGAGAGAAACTATCCCAACGCATGGCCATGTCCAATAATCGGCCAATGCGACGTCCTTTGTCATCCCAGATTGGTTTATTGGCTAACTGGCTGAAATAAAATTCTCCTAAAACTTTTAATTCATTCATTTACTTCCCTCCTTTGTATAATGGAATCTGATGCCTAAAGGCAAAGAGACTCTTTGGACTATGAATTAAACAAAGATTGCACGTTCGTAAAGGGTAAGGCCCAGAATCCACAAAACCACCTCCTTTAAATTCTCCGTAAAAGAGCACTATAATATGTGAGAAAAATAAAATGACCTCTATGCAAAATAGAAGGTCATAAACATAAGCGTTATGGACCTCCCTACTCGTTGAGCTTTAGCACTGCATAGCGTAGAGTTTTTCTCAGCCACATTAAGTAGAACCTTATGCCGGTAATACCTGTTCCACCCAATTGGCGTCTCTCGACATTTCTGGGCAGTGGCCTGTGTCTATGCAGGAGCCTCACCTAACAGAGATAAGATTTCAATGATTACCTCATTATATGTATAGTTTAGTAAATCCGTCAACATTTTTGCGTAAATTTTATTGTTATTTGCGTATTCTCAAATGATAGGGCTGTATTTCTTTTAATTTCTCGTGCTAGCTAAACTTTGCCTTTTGCCTTTTCCTTGTGATATAATCAGAAATGAATTAATGACGCGAGTTTCGAGAGGAGGGTGTTTGAATGGCAAAACACATTCAGACCATAGTGAAAGCAAACCTAGGTGCCACAGTGAAGAACGGCGGGTGTGGCAAATGTCAGACCTCTTGCCAATCTGCATGCAAAACGTCGTGCACGGTTGGTAATCAAGTGTGTGTTAAATAAGGCGTTGCGATAGTTGAACATAGACCTCAGAACCCACCCTACTTACGGGCTGGGTTCTGTTTCTATTTTATTAAGGTTGGGGCAAGAAAGAGAGGATCTAGACGTTGAAATTATTAAATTTTCAGGGGTATAGCATCAAGAAGAATGTTCATAGTTATCGTCAAGGGGATTTATGGATAGCGCATGACGTTAATTCCGGTTCGTTGCATGTTCTGGATGAAGGGACGTTTAACGTATTAAAGGCTATGGAGAGCTTACAAGAGGGAGAAAAGGAGATCACCCTTTTGGGGATCAAAGGGGTGATTGAACAAGCGGGACAACCCGTTCTGACGGAGGAAGAACTTTCTGAGATCTTGGAAGAACTAGAGGAACTCCGCCAAGAAGGGACGCTCTTTGCCAAGGAATCAGAGAGAATTACCCCGAATTATCCAGATAAACCCATTGTCAAAGCGATCTGCTTGCATGTTGCTCATGATTGCAATTTGCGCTGCACCTATTGTTTCGCTGGGGCGGGTGCCTTTGGCGGATGCAGAACTCTGATGGATTTTGAGACGGGTAAAAGGGGTATTGACTTTGTTTTAGAGTCGTCGGGGCAGCGAGATCATTGTGAAGTGGACTTCTTTGGTGGAGAACCGCTGTTAAATTTTGGGGTGGTCAAAGCCTTGGTGGCCTACGGAAGAAAAGCCGCTTTGTCCAAGAATAAAACAATAAAATTCACTTTAACTACGAACGGGGTATTACTCAATGAGGAAATTCAAGGTTTTCTCGAACAAGAGGAGATCAGTGTCGTTTTGAGCCTAGACGGCCGGCAGGAAGTTCAT